>CAIYYE010000128.1 GCA_903930395.1 uncultured beta proteobacterium | reverse complement strand
GGAAACCCGGATCATCTTCAAGGCATTGCTGGCGCTAGTTGCCAGCGTGCTGTTGCAAACGAGCGCTCAGGCCGACGGGCTGACCAACGCTGCCTGCCAGACCTGCCACGAAACCGGCAAGCACAAGATCGAAGTGCCCGCTGGCGATGACGAGAAGCGTGCACTTGCTGCGGTCGACAGCAAAAAGCTGGCAAAGAGCGTCCACGCCAAGATGGAGTGCGTCGCCTGCCACACCGACATCGTCGATGCCAAGGAGAAGCATGCCAAGGCCGAGAACGCAGCCAAGCCGGATTGTGCGACCTGCCATGCCAAGCTCTGGGACGAGGCCAAGGCCAACCCGGCCGGCCGGGAACGTCTCGGTGTGGTCGCCCAGAATATCGATGCCTACAAGGCTTCTTTCCACGCTCGTCCCGATGCGGATAACCCGGATCGCCCGAAGGCGACTTGCGGCGATTGCCATGCGACGCATGATTTTGCCGTCCCGAAGAAGGGCACGCCCGAGCGTGAAGAGTGGCGTCTGACCATTCCCAAGACCTGCGGTGCCAAGTGTCACGACGAGCAGCTTGAGGAATACGAAGGCTCGGCGCACGGTGCGCTGGTCATGGGCAAGGATGACCCCAAGGGGGCAGTCTGTACCGATTGCCATACGACGCACGAAATTCTTGGCTCCTCTTCCGATCCGTTCAAGCTCAGCAACGTCGAGGCTTGTGGCGATTGCCACAAGGATGAACTGCACAGCTATCGCGACACCTACCACGGTCAGGTCAACAAACTGGGCTACACCTACACGGCCAAGTGTTCCAACTGTCATGGCAGCCACGGCATTGCCAAGTCGGATGATCCGGCCTCCAAGGTGCATATCAAGAATCGCCTGAAGACCTGTCAGGAATGCCACAACGAGAAGAAGGGATTGCCGCTGGCGACCGAGGGTTTCATCACCTACGGCCCGCATGCCAATAGCCACGACTTCGACAAATATCCGCAGATGTGGATTGCGACCAAGTTCATGGTGGCCCTGCTCATCGGTGTCTTTGCCTTCTTCTGGGCGCATTCCGGCCTCTGGTACTACCGCGAATGGATGGATCGCAAGCAAGGCAAGCGTGCCGTTCATGTCAAGACCGAAGGTCTGAACCTGGATGAGAAGAAGCACTTCCAGCGCTTCCCGTGGGGTTGGCGCATTGCCCACCTGGTCTTTGCCCTGGTCACCATGACGCTGGTTCTGACCGGCACCTCGGCACTCTTCGCCGAAAGCAGCTGGGCGCCGGTGGTTTCCAACGCACTGGGCGGACCGAAGATGCTCGGCCTGATCCACCGCGTTGCGGCAGCCCTGTTCGTCGGCATCTTCGTCATCCACTTCGTCTATGTCATGCAGCGGCTGTTGCGCGACAAGAGCTTCCGCTGGTTCGGGCCGGATTCGCTGATCCCCAACTGGAAGGACCTGGCCGATTGCATCGGCATGTTCAAGTGGTTCTTCGGCAAGGGCCCGCGGCCGCAGTTCGAGCGTTGGGCCTATTACGAGAAGTTCGACTACTGGGCGGTTTTCTGGGGTGTTAACGTGATTGGCTGGAGCGGCCTGATGCTGGCCTTCCCGCATGTCACGGCCACTTACCTGCCGGGCTGGATCTTCAATGTGGCCACCCTGGTCCATGGTGAAGAAGCCTTCCTCGCAGCCGTCTTCCTCTTCACGGTGCATTTCTTCAACAACCACTTCCGCCCGGACAAACTGCCACCGCCGGATGTGGTGATGTTCACCGGCACGCAGTCGATCGAGGAATTCCGCCATGACCACCCGGCGCACTACCAGCGCATGGTGGAAACCGGAGAACTGGAGAAGTACCTGGTCGATGCACCGTCGAAACAGATGCACCTCAGCTCGGTGATCCTTGGCATCGTCTTGATCACGGCAGGTTTGACCCTGCTCGTGCTGGTCGCCATCGGGTTCTTCGGCGGATAAACAGCCAGTCTGTTATGGCTGATGAGGGGCGGGATTTATCCCGCCCCTTTTTTTGCTCGTTAAAGTCGGGAATTGGGGGGCGGATTATCGTGCGCGGGTGATTTCCTGGACGCCGGTGGCAAATTCGGCGAGCGAGCCTGAGCATTGATCAGGCTGGTTTGGCGTGTCGCCTGGTCAGGCCATGCCGGCGAGCGCGGCGGCTAGATCGGCGTTGTCGTCGTCAGTCTTGATGTGCTGGCTTTCGATGCTCACGCTATAGCCGGCCAGGCGTAGCTGTTCGGCCCAGTACTCGGCATCCCTGCGTGCTTCGTGCCAGGGGCCGCGCTCGATGATCGGGTCGGCGCCGCGGTTGCGGTAGATGGTCTTGACGCGGTACATGGATTACACGTCCGAGGAATGAGGATCAGGCCGCATTCTTGCCCTTTTGCCACAGCACGTCACCGCGACCACCGGCCCGGTTGAGGGCGCGGCCGAGAATGAAAAGCAGGTCGGAAAGCCGGTTGATGTAGCGGCGGGCGGCGTCGGAGAGCGGCTCGGCACCATGCAGGCGAACCATGGCGCGCTCGGCGCGGCGGCAGACGGTGCGGCTCAGATGGGCGAGGGCGGCGGCACGGGTGCCGCCGGGCAGGATGAATTCCTTGAGCATGGGCAGGTCGGCGTTGAAGGCTTCGGCCTGCGCTTCAAGACGGGCGACCTGGGCATCCTTCATGACCGCCATGCCGGGCAGGCAAAGCTCGCCGCCGAGGTCGAAAAGGTCGTTCTGGACATCGAGCAGCGCAGTGCGCACGGCATCCGGCATGTCTTCGCAGAGCAGCACGCCAAGGCCGGAGTTCAGTTCATCGACCTCGCCGATGGCGTCGATGCGCAGGCTGTCCTTGGTCGTGCGGCTGCCGTCGCCAAGACCGGTCGTGCCGGCATCGCCGGTACGGGTGACGATCTTCGACAGGCGGTTGCCCTTGCGTTCTTGTACGGTGTCATTCACGGTGCGTTCTCCAGACTAAGTGCAGATTATACTTTTGGCTCACGTTTCAGACTGAACCAATCATGCTCAAGTTCGCCGCCAATCTCAGTTTTTTGTTTGCCGATGACTCTTTCCCGGAGCGCTTTCGCCGGGCGGTGGCGTCCGGGTTTCAGGGAGTCGAGTACCTTTTTCCCTACGACTGGCCGGCGCATGATGTGGCGGAATGGCTCAAGGCCGCCGATGTCGAGCAGGTGCTGTTCAATTTGCCGCCCGGCGACTGGGCGGCCGGGGAGCGCGGGCTGGCCTGTCTGCCGCACCGCCAGGGTGAATTTGCCGAAAGCGTCGAGCAGGCGCTGAACTACGCCATGGTCCTCGACTGCGAGCGTGTGCATTGCATGGCCGGGCTGCGTCCGGAACGCGTAGCCGAGGAAGAACTGGAAGCAACCTACGTCGCCAACCTGCAATTCGCTGCCGACCGTTTCGCCACAGTTG
>CAIYYE010000127.1 GCA_903930395.1 uncultured beta proteobacterium | reverse complement strand
CAAGGCGGTCGGTATCCAGCCGGGTGTCCGGCCAGTCATTCTTGATGCCACCGCAGGTTTGGGGCGCGACGCTTTTCTGTTGGCCCAGTTGGGCTGCCCCGTCACCCTGATCGAGCGGCATCCGCTCATTGGTGTCTTGCTCACGGACGGTCTGGAGCGGGCGCTGGGCGACCCTGAAGTCGGGGCGATCATCGCCCGCATGCAGTTGCGACTGGGTAATGCGGTTGATCTGCTCAAGACATGGGCAGAGGACGCGCCGCAGGTCATTTACCTTGATCCGATGTTCCCGCACCGCGACAAGAGTTCGCTGGTCAAAAAGGAAATGCGCGTCTTTCGTCCGCTCGTCGGGGCCGACGATGATGCGCCGCAACTGCTGCAGGCCGCCCTCGATCTGGCGACGCATCGCGTCGTCGTCAAGCGGCCGCGCAAGGCGCCCCCTATTGAAGGTCAGGCGCCGGGCTATGTCCTGGAAGGGAAGTCCAGCCGCTACGATATTTATCCCAAAAAGGCATTGAAGACCAAATAGCGCCTTGCCGCCCACCTAATGAAAACGGCAAGCATCGCTGCTTGCCGTTTTCTATTTTTACGAAGGTGTTTGCTGTTCCCCTTCGGTCAAGGAAGCCAGCCTTGCGGATGGCTTCCTCCTTGCTGCTTAGAACAGGTACAGACCACCGACGAAGATGAAGCCGGAGAAGAGCAGGGCGGTGACGCAGTAGCCCATGATGTCGCGCACACCGAGGCCGGCGATGGCGAGGGCCGGCAGGGCCCAGAACGGTTGTGCCATGTTCATCCAGGCTTCGCCGTAGGCGATGGCCATGGCGGCCTTGCCGAGGTCGGCGCCGAGCGCTTGTGCTGCCGGCATGACGAACGGACCTTGCACCACCCAGTGACCGCCGCCCGACGGCACGGCAAAGTTGATCAGGCCGGAGCTCAGGAAGGCGAGGAGCGGGAAGGTTTCCTTGGTGGCGATATCCACAAACAGGTTGGTGATGATGCCGCCCAGACCGGAGTGTTCCATCATGAGCTGGATGCCGGCGTAGAACGGGAACTGGATCATGATGCCGGCCGTACCCTTGGCGGCAGCGGTGATGGCGCGAGCGTAGGCCATCGGGGTCTTGTGCAGCAGCATGCCGGCACCGACGAACACCAGATTGACGGTATTGATGTCGATCTTGATGCCTTTTTCAGCGAAGCGCAGGCCCAGGTAAGCAAAGATGGCCGTGGCGACGATGATGGACAGCGAACGGGACTCTTCCATGCGCTCGGCAACGGTTGCGTCGGCACCAAGTACGCGCTGGAAGCTTTCTTCTTCCTTGAGCAGGGCCGGATCAACCGGCACCACTTCGTTTTCCGGCTTCATCATCATGCGGGTCAGGAAGGGCAGGGTGACGATCAGGGCGACGGTGATGAAGATGTTGTAGCCGGTCCACAGCGTTTCCGTCACCGGAATCAGGCCAACGGTCTTTTCCATCGGATTGCCCGGGGTGGCGGCGATCAGCGGAATGGAGCCGGACAGGCCACCGTGCCAGGTCAGGAAGCCGATGTAGGCGCAGGCGATAAGCAGGCTGTAATCGGATTTCGGAATGCGGCGGGCGACTTCGCGGGCGAACATGGCACCCAGCACGAGACCGAAGCCCCAGTTGATGGTGCTGGCGACAGCGGCGACGAAGGTGACGAGCATGACACCCTGGGCCGGCGTATTGGCCACGGAGGCCATCGACTTCATGGCGCTCTTGACCGGGCCGGAGCTGGCCAGGGCATGACCGGTGACGAGTACCAGGGCCATCTGCATCGAGAAGGCGAGCAGGTTCCAGAAACCGTTACCCCAGATCATCACCATCTGCGAGGTGGTCTTCGGGGTCATGCCGACGCCCATGCCGAAGACCAGGACGGTCAGCAGGATGGCGAAAATCAACGGGTCCGGCAGGAAGCGGTGGACGACGTTGGTAAAAAAATTGGATGTACTTCTGATCATGCTGGACATGGTTTCCTCCT
>CAIYYE010000126.1 GCA_903930395.1 uncultured beta proteobacterium | reverse complement strand
TTGCCCGCCTCGATTTTGGAAAGATCGAGAATGTCATTGATGAGCTGGAGCAGATGCTGGGCCGCACCCGATATCTTTTCCAGCTTTTCCAGTTGGGACGGCTGGAGGGGGCTTTGCCGGAGGAGGTAGTTGAGGCCGATGATGGCGTTCATGGGGGTGCGGATTTCATGGCTCATATTGGCCAGAAATTCGGATTTTGCCCGGTTGGCAGAATCGGCCCTGTCTTTCGCCTCGGCCAGTTCATGGGTGCGTTGTTCGACCAGTTTTTCCAGGTGCCGGCGATGATCTTGCAGTTCGTTCTCATTGCGTCGCTTTTCGGTGATGTCTTCCTTGACGGCGACGTAGTGGGTGACTTGCCCGTTGCTGTCGCGAACCGGAGAGATCGTCGCTAGTTCGAGATAGTGCGAACCGTCCTTGCGTCGATTGACGAATTCGCCGCGCCAGACCTTGCCGGCGAGCAGTGTCGGCCACATCTGGCGATAAGTTTTCGGCGGCGTTTCGCCGGACTGGAGGATTTTCGGATTCTGGCCGATGGCTTCTGCCGCCGTATAGCCGCTGGCCTGGCTAAATGCCTCGTTGACGAAGATGATCCTGGCCTCAAGGTCGGTAATGACGATACTGGCCGGGCTTTGCTCCACCGCTGTTGACAGGCGGCGCATGCCTTCTTCGGTGGCGGCGAGTTTCTGGTTCAATTCGCGCAACTCATGCAGTTGCGCCTCGCGCTGGCGCTCCAGCTGCTTGCGGGAGGTGACATCCATGGTCATGCCGCCGAGCAGCTTGTTCCCGCTGCCATCGTCGATGACAAACTTGGTCGATTCGTAGTCCCGGCCATTGAAGTGCTCGTCGATGACCACGGTGCTGCCGCCCGCCAGAATTTTGCGGTCGTCATCGGTGATTTTCTGGCCGAATTCGCCGGGGAACAGTTCCTGGCTGGTCTTGCCTATCATGCGCGCCGGATCCATGCCGAGCAGGGTCTGGAATCCGTGGTTGGCCATCAGTGTCCGGGAGTCTGCATCCTTGACATAGGCAGTTCCGGGCATGTGGTCGATGAAGTGCTGAAGGGTCAGCAGTGAACGCTGGCTCTCCTCCTCCTTTTGCTGAATCTGCCGCGCAAACGAGCTTTGCCGCCGCTGGTGCAGGTAGAGCAGCAGCATGGCGCCAGCTGCCAGCAACAGAAAATACAGGGCACGATGGAGGGCTTCGCTGCGCCACGGCGCCAGAATTTCATCGACATCGCGTGCCGCACTGATGAGCAACGGTGCATTCAGGCGTAAATCTTCGGGCTGCAAGGTCCGCATAGCCAACAGGCGCTCGCGGCCCGTGGCGAAAGATTTCCCCGTCATCAGGTTGGCCGGTTTTCCGCTCGCCATGTGCCGCTGGTAAAACGAACCGGGGACATTGACGGAAAGCCCCGGGGGAGCCCGCTCCTGTTCGGGCACGAGGACGACCAGCTTGCCTTTGCCGTGCGTCACGGAGAGCGTCGTTGCGTTGCCGGCATGGATGGAATGGAGCAAGGCACCAATGCTGTTGTCGTCGATGGTCGCCACGATGATGCCGGCGAATTCTCCGCGCGGCCCGGGGATCATGCGCGCCAGCGTCATCGTGTAAGCGCCGAGGTCGGTGAAGAAGGGATCGCTCAGATAGAGGGTGTCAGCATTCGGCTGATTCAAAATGCTCTGAAAATACTCGCGATGCGCGAAGTTCTTGCCGATCAGTTCGCGGCGGCTGCTGGCCACAACGTTTCCATCGGCATCGAAATAGGTGAGCGTTCGCACCCCTTCCAGGGCCAGCGCCAGCATACCCAGTTCCTGAGAGGAAAGGGCCGGAGCATTCTGTGAGGCTAAGCGGG
>CAIYYE010000125.1 GCA_903930395.1 uncultured beta proteobacterium | reverse complement strand
GGTGCTTGAGCAGCTTGAGGAGGCTGCCCAGCCACATCTCAAACAACTGACCCGCGAATATTTCGGCGCTTCCCGCCTGTTCAAATCCGAAGAAAGTCGTTTGTGGTCGGCCAGCCATGATTTCTGGAGCCGGCTGGCCGCCGCGTATGAGCGATGCCTGTTGTCGAGCGGTGAGCGCAACCGGCCGGGCGAGCTCCCCAGGGTGGTGTTGCCGACCTTGTGCGTGCGCCTGATCGTGGCGCTTGGGCGAGCGCTAAAGTGGGAACAGTTCCGCTACGGCCCCTCGCGCGACAGTTCCTGGCAAAGCCTTGGCCGGGCATTGATGGCGGCCGAGGAGGCAGGGGTGGCAAGCCGGGCGGTGGCCTTGCCGGGCCGGAGCGGGATGACCTCGCCCTTGCAGGAATACCAGAAAGTCATGATTTTCCAGGCCGCGTCGCTGGATAGTCTGTTTCCGGTCGGCATCGAACTGGCCGAATATTTGATTGCCCATTTTCTTTCCGGATTCGTCTTTACCGTCGAGGCGCAGATCGACAGTGTCTACTGGGTCGATCTCAAGCTGGCCCAGGCCCCGCTTCGCATGGCCCGCATGCCGGCACAGGCCGAGCCGACGCAGCGTTTCCTGAAGCCCGGCCCGGCCCATGCGGCGATGCTGGCCGTGCAGGAGACGCTGGAGCGGGGTGGCGACATGCCCCCCGAAATCAATCTGGGTGGCCAGTATCCGGTCAAGTTACTGGTCGCCGTGTTCCGCCACTTGACCAGTTACCTGGCGCCTGTACCGCCGCAGCGTCAGCATGATCGTCACCGTGTCACGAACCCGATGCTGGTGCTGAATGGGCTGGCCAACGCCTTTGTCGTTTTCTCCGATGAATTCGACGGGGGCCTGGCGGGCTTGCCGACGGTCAGCTGGATTGCCGAAAACGTCAGTCGAGGCGGCTTTTCTGCCTTGCTGGACAAGGTTTCGGACGAGTGGCTGCGGGTCGGCGCGCTGGTTGCCATGCGGCCGGAAGGGGGGCAGAACTGGCTGCTCGGTGTCGTGCGCCGCTACCACCGAACCACTGAAAGCGACTCCCATGTCGGCATTCAGTCGCTGGCGACCCGGGCCATGTCAGTGGAACTCAGGGGGCGGAATGCTTCCAGCTACATGGTGGCAGCCGGCGCCACGCCCGCCCTGGTCTTGCTCGATGGCAACGAACCCGACGAGTTTCGGGTCATTCTGCCGCCGACGACCTTCGATCCGCGCGAAAGCCTGGAATATGCCAGGGATGGTCAGCGCTTCCTGCTCAATCCGGTGGCCCTGAGCGAACAGACAGCGGATTTCGAACTGGCACGCTACCGGCGGAGCGTGCTCAGCTGATCAGCTTTGCGTCGGGCGAATCGCTGATTTCGGGCGGAAAGCCTTGATCACCGCCTCGTTCGTTTCGGCATAGGGGCCGCCGATCAGGTCGATGCAATAGGGTACGGCCGCGAATATGCCGACGTGGGCCACCTTGCCGTCGGGATGGCGGACGCCTTCCAGCGTTTCCCGGATCGACTTCGGCTGGCCGGGCAGATTGATGATCAGGGCCTGCTTGCGGATGACGGCGACCTGCCGCGAGAGGATGGCGGTCGGCACGAAATTGAGGCTGATCCGTCGCATCTCCTCGCCGAAACCGGGCATTTCCTTGTCGGCTACGGCCAGCGTCGCTTCCGGCGTGACATCGCGCAAAGCCGGGCCGGTGCCGCCGGTGGTCAGGACGAGATGGCATTTTTCATCGTCTACGAGCGAAATCAGTGTCTGTTCAATGGTCGCACGGTCGTCGGCAATGAGCCGGGTTTCGACCCGCCACGGTGTGCTCAGGGCGGAGGTCAACCATTCCTGCAGGGCCGGGATACCCTTGTCTTCATAGACGCCGGTCGAGGCACGATCGCTGATCGAAACGAGGCCGATGAGCAGTTCATCACTCATCTGCCGCATCCTCTTCGGCAACCGGGGTGCCTTGCTTGTCGAGTTCCTGCAGGATCTGGAAGATGGCCCGGAAATTCTTGGGCGGCTTGTTGCCTTCCTGTTCCTTCAGGGCATTGCGCCGCAACTGGCGCATGTGCTGGAGGTCGAGCGAGGGCCAGAGGGCGGCGATTTCGGCGAGAACCGACTCGTCTTCAAGGAGCCGGACGCGGAAACGCTCCAGGCGATGCAGGCGAGCTGTTTCGGCCGACGATTCGCCGCGCAGCATGGCCAGGCCGGCACGGATCGGTTCGTCCTCGACGCCGCGCATGAGCTTGCCGAGATAAGCCACCTGCCGGCGCCGGGCGCCGTGGGCCGTGATCTTCTGGCAGTCGCGGACGGCTTCATAGATGTTTTCGGGGAGCTTGATTTTTTTCAGCTGGCCGACGGAAAGCTCGACCAGCTCGGCACCGAGATCGCGCAATTCATGCATGGCTTCCTTCTTCTTGGTCTTGGAAGGGCGGCCTGTGTCTTCGGTGAAATCTTCTTCATGCATGGGGTCTGTCCGGTGCGGGCAATAACGGGCTGTTATGATAGCGACTTTCCCGCTCCGACGCCGCCTCCATGTCCGAAACAGCCGCATTTTCCTATTCCTTTGCCACCCTGCAGCAACTGTCCGAGGATGTCCTGAAGCATGCCCGCAGCAAGGGGGCAACGGCCTGCGAGGTCGATGTTTCGGAGGGTTTCGGCCAGTCGGTGACGGTGCGCTGCGACGAGGTCGAGACCATCGAGTTCAATCGCGACAAGGGCATCGGCATCACGATTTATTCCGGCCAGCGCAAGGGCTACGCCAGCACGTCCGATTTTTCTGCCCAGGCCTTGCGTGAAACGGTCGAGGCGGCGCTCGATATCGCGCGTTTTACCGCCGAGGATGACTGTGCCGGTTTGGCCGATGCCGCGCTCATGGCGAAGAACATGCCCGACCTCGATCTGTATCATCCCTGGGCACTGACCATCGAGGACGCCATCGAGACGGCCCGGCGCTGCGAGCAGGCGGCTTTCGATGCCAGTCCGCTGGTCAGTAATTCGGAAGGCGCCTCGATTTCGACGCAGCAGGCGCATTTCGTCTCCGCCAACAGTCTTGGCTTCATGGGCGGCTATCCGACCTCGCGTCACTATATCTCGTGCTCGGTCATTGCCGGCGAGCAGGACGCCATGCAGCGCGACGACTGGTACACGACGCACCGCGATGCACGCCGTCTCGACGATGCGGCACAGGTCGGCCGCATTTCGGCCGAACGGGCGATTGCCCGGCTGGGCGGGCGCAAGGTCAAGACGGGTGAGTTTCCGGTCATCCTCGAGGCCCCGTTGGCTGGTGGTCTGCTAGGCAGTCTGGTGCACGCTGCAAGCGGCGGGGCGCTCTATCGCAAATCCTCTTTCCTGCTCGATCAGCTCGGCAAGAAAATCATGCCGGACTTCGTGCAGATTGCCGAGCGCCCGCACATTCAGTGCGGCCTGGGCAGCGCCTCCTTCGACAGCGACGGCGTGGCGACGCGTGACCGTGATCTGGTCAGCAACGGCATCCTGCAGGGCTATTTTCTGAGTACCTACACGGCGCGCAAGCTGGGCATGCAGACGACGGCCAATGCGGGTGGCAGCCACAACCTGGTCATCCAGCCCGGCGACCTCGATCTTGACGGCCTGCTCGCCAAAATGGGGCGTGGTCTGCTTGTCACCGAACTGCTCGGCCACGGCATCAATTACGTGACCGGCGACTATTCGCGCGGTGCCGCCGGTTTCTGGGTGGAGGATGGCAAAATCGCCTACCCGGTCGAGGAAATCACCATTGCCGGCAACCTCAAGGCCATGCTGGCCGGCATCGTCGCAGTCGGCAATGATGTTCAGATTCGCGGTAGCAAGGTGACTGGCTCGATCATGCTCGACCGGATGACGATCGCTGGCGAATAGACAAACGCCTTATAAGGGTTTTCCGCAACTCGCCACGGCGGCGGTTTTGGCTAGAATGGAACGGCATGATTCTGACGTGCCCAACTAATTCTGGAGGAGACAAATATGCAACGTCGTGATTTTCTGAAGAAGGCTTCTGTCGGTGCTGTCGCCGGCGCGGCCACCACCCTCGCCGCACCCGCCGTCGCCCAGGCCCTGCCCAATATCAAGTGGCGCCTGACCTCAAGCTTCCCGAAGAGCCTGGATACCATTTACGGCGGCGCAGAAGTGCTGGCCAACCGGGTTCGCGCCATGACCAATGGCAAGTTCGATATCCGTGTCTTTGCCGGCGGCGAAATCGTTCCCGGCCTGCAGGCGCTGGATGCCGTTCAGCAGGGCACCGTTGAAGTCTGTCACACCTGTTCCTACTACTACGTCGGCAAGGACAAGACCTTCGGCTTCGGTACCTCGGTGCCGTTCGGCATGACGGCTCGCCAGATGAACGCCTGGATCTACTACGGTGGCGGCCAGAAGCTCCTCGACGACTTCTATTCCAACTACAACGTGCTGTCCTTCGCCGGCGGTAACACCGGCACGCAAATGGGCGGCTGGTGGCGCAAGGAAGTGAATACGGTCGCCGACCTCAAGGGCATCAAGATGCGCATCGCCGGTCTCGGTGGCACCGTCTTCTCGGCCCTCGGTGTGGTGCCGCAACAGATCGCCGGTGGCGACATCTACCCGGCCCTGGAAAAAGGCACCATCGACGCTGCCGAGTGGGTTGGTCCGTACGACGATGAAAAGCTGGGCTTCTACAAGGTCGCCAAGAACTACTATTACCCGGGTTGGTGGGAACCGGGTCCGGTCATCCATTTCTTCGTCAACAAGTCCGAATGGGCCAAGTTGCCCAAGGAATATCAGGAAGCTTTCCAGGCGGCAGCCTTTGAAGCCAACGTGACGATGATGGCCGAATACGATCACAAGAATCCGGCAGCACTGGCCAAGCTCATGCAGGCTGGCGTCAAGGTCAAGGAATTCTCTTCCGAGATTCTGAAAGCCACCCACAAGGCAGCGACCGAACTTTACGCCGACGAGGCTGGCAAGAATCCGGAATTCAAGAAGATCTACACCGAGTACGACAAGTATCGGCGTACGCAGTCGGCCTGGTTCAGCCTGGCCGAACGGCGGATGGACGGATTCCTGCAGACCGGCAAGTAATCGATTCTTGCATCCGACGACAAAAAACCCGCGAATTCGCGGGTTTTTTTATGGGCGCATCAAGCTGCTTATTTTTCCAGCAGGCTGCGCAGCATCCAGGCATTCTTTTCGTGAATCTGCATGCGCTGGGTGAGCAGGTCGGCGGTCGGTTCGTCGCCGGCCTTGTCGACGATGGCAAAGATGCCGCGGGCGGTCTTGGTGACGGCTTCCTGGCCGGCGACCAGTTGTTTGATCATGTCCTCGGCTGAAACCTTGCCTTCGCTTTCCTTGATCACCGTCAGTCGGGCGAATTCGGCGTAGGTGCCGGGGGCCGGAACGCCGAGGGCGCGGATGCGTTCGGCGATGAGGTCGAGGGCATTCCACAGTTCGGTATATTGGTCCATGAACATCACGTGCAGCGTGTTGAACATCGGGCCGGTGACGTTCCAGTGGAAATTGTGGGTCTTCAGGTAGAGGGTGAATGAGTCGGCGAGCAAATGGGACAGGCCGTCAGCAATTTTTTCGCGATCCTTCTTGGTGATTCCGATATCCATGATTTTTCCCTTCATCTTGTCGGTGGTCGAGGCCAGAAAACTGCACTGGCGATGATGGAATGATGCGCCCCCCAGCCGCGCTCGGGCCAATCAAAATTGCCTATGTGGGCGATAGCCCGGCCTATTTTTCGACAAAGGCGCGTTCGATCACGTAGTCACCCAGTTCGCCGGTATGGTGGTGACCGACCTTGAAGCCCCGGGCGTTGAGCATGGCCGCAGTATCGTCGAGCATGGCCGGGCTGCCGCAGATCATGGCGCGGTCGGTGGCCGGGTCGAGCGGCGGCTGGCCGATGTCCGCAAAGAGTTTGCCGGAGTCGATGAGGTCGGTCAGCCGGCCTTCGTTACGGAAGGATTCGCGCGTTACCGTCGGGTAGTAGATCAGCTTCTCCTTGACCCAGTCGGCGAAGTACTCGTGCTCCTTCAAATCCTGCTCGATGTAGTCGTGGTAGGCCAGTTCATTGGTCCAGCGCACACCGTGGATGAGGATGACCTTCTCGAAACGCTCATAGGTTTCGGGGTCGTGGATCAGGCTCATGAAGGGTGCGAGGCCGGTACCGGTGGCGAACATGAAGAGGCGCTTGCCGGGCTTGAGGTCGCGCAGGACCAGTGTGCCGGTGGGCTTCTTGCTGACGAGGATAGGGTCGCCGGGCTGGAGGTGTTGCAGTCTCGAGGTGAGCGGGCCGTTCTCGACCTTGATGCTGAAGAATTCCAGGTATTCCTCGTGGTTGGCGCTGGCGATGCTGTAGGCGCGGGTTAGCGGCCGGCCGTCGACTTCCAGTCCGATCATCACGAACTGGCCATTGGTGAAGCGCAGGCCAGGGTCGCGCGTGGTCCGGAAGGTGAAGAGGGTGTCATTCCAGTGATGGACGGAAGTGACCGTTTCAGTGACCAGGTTGCTCATGTTCGTGCTCGCTCTATAAAAGATATGACGCATCTTAGGCGGCATCGTTTATTGATAAAAACGGGTAATTTGTATATCTATAATCTAAAATGCAGATATGAAAATCACGCTGCGTCAGATCGAAGTTTTTGCTGCCATCGCCCGCCTTGAAAATGTTTCGCGGGCAGCGACGCAGCTGAATATGTCGCAATCGGCGGCTAGTACGG
Organism: uncultured beta proteobacterium; assembly: GCA_903930395.1. Taxonomy (GTDB): domain Bacteria; phylum Pseudomonadota; class Gammaproteobacteria; order Burkholderiales; family Rhodocyclaceae; genus Azonexus. Next base: position 3,443 of record CAIYYE010000125.1, on the reverse strand, counting down.
CGCTGCTCGAACTGGAGCGGCATTTCGATTGCCCGCTGTTCGACCGGATAGGCAAGTCGCTACGCCTCAATGGCAGCGGTCGCGGCTTGCTGCCACAGGCCGAAGACATGCTGGCCCGCGCCCATGAGGTCGAGAGTTACCTCGCGGGTGGCCGGCTGGCGCCCGTCGCCGTGGGGGCTACACTGACCATCGGCAACTATCTGGCGACGCTGGTCGTCGTCGATTACCTGCAAAAGAATCCCGGCAGCCGGGTCGATCTCAGTGTTTGTAACACGCAACAGGTGATCGAGCGTCTGCGCCGTTTCGAGCTCGATATCGGGCTGATCGAGGGCGAGGCCAGTGATGCCGACTTGATTTTCGAACCCTGGATTGATGACGAACTGGTGGTTTTTTGCGCCCCGTCGCATCCCTTGGCCAAGGCGGGGGCGGCACGCTCGGCCGTGCTGGCCGTGCAAAAATGGATCGTTCGCGAACCTGGCTCGGGGACACGCGCCCTGTTCGACCGGGCGATGCGTACTATTGGTGTCGATGCCGAGGTCTCCCTGCAACTGGAGCATACCGAGGCCATCAAGCGCGCTGTCGAGTCCGGCTTCGGGCTTGGCTGCCTGTCCCGCCTCTCCCTGCGAGAAGCGTTGCGGCGCGGCAGTCTGGTTGAAATAAAGACACCGGAGCTGGCGCTGGGTCGCCGCTTCCAGTTCGTTCGTCAGCGCCAGCGGCATCTCGGCACGGCGACCCGCTTGTTCATGGCCGAATGTCGCCTTCTGACCGGCAATGCGGGCGACACCAGCGAACTCGTACTGCCTTTCATCCCCTGAGCGCCAGACGAAAAAAAGGCGGGGTCCGTAGACCCCGCCCCGTTGTATGAAAGCGCTGATTACTTGCTGTCGCTCTGCAGATTCTTGAGCAGGGCGGCGGCATCCGCATCTTCGTTGCCTGCTTTCTTGACGTCAGGCTCCTCTTCGCTCTGTTTCATGAGCGTATCGAGATCGATGGCGGCCGGCGCTTTGCCTTCTTTCTCCAGGCGTTGCTGCTCCTTTTGCGCCTCGTCACCGTAGCTGACGATGTTCGGGAAGATGATGATCAGCGCGACCATGATGATCTGGATGCAGACGAAGGGAATGGCACCCCAGTAGATGTCCGTCGTCTTGATTGACGATGGCGCCACCGAGCGCAGGTAGAACAGTGCGAAGCCAAAGGGCGGGTGCATGAACGAGGTCTGCATGTTCACCGCGAGCAGTACGCCGAACCAGACGAGGTCGATGCCCAGCTTGTCGGCCACGGGGGCGAGCAGCGGCACGATGATGAAGGACAGTTCGAAGAAGTCGAGGAAGAAGGCGAGCAGGAAAACCAGCAGGTTGACCACGATGAGGAAGCCGACCTGTCCGCCGGGCAGGCCGAGCAGCAGATGCTCGACCCACAGGTCACCGTTGACCGCCCGGAAGATCAGGCCGAATACCGTCGAGCCGACAAGGATGAAGACGACGAAGGAAGAAAGCTTTCCGGTCGTTTCCATGGCCTGTTTGAGCAGCTTGAAGTCGAGGCGCTTGCGGGCGATGGCCAGGATCAGCGCACCCGCCGCGCCCATGGCGCCACCTTCGGTCGGTGTCGCAATGCCGAGGAAGATGGTGCCGAGGACCAGGAAGATGAGGACCAGCGGTGGCACCAGCGTCGTCAGGACGCGGAAGAGCAGCTTGAAACCACGCAGGCTGCGGGCTTCCGGCGGCAGGGCAGGACAGGCGTTCGGCTTGATGATGGACAGGACAAAAACATAGCCCACATACAGACTGGTCAGGATCAGGCCGGGTATGAAAGCGCCTTCGTACATGTCGCCGACCGATTTGCCCAACTGGTCGGCCATGATGATGAGCACCAGGGACGGCGGGATGATCTGGGCCAGCGTCCCTGAGGCGGCGATGACGCCGGACGCAAGACGCTTGTCGTAGCCGTAGCGGAGCATGATGGGCAGTGAGATCAGACCCATCGAAATGACCGAGGCAGCAACCACGCCAGTCGTCGCGGCGAGCAGGGCGCCGACGAAGATGACGGCATAGGCCAGGCCACCGCGCATCGGGCCGAAGAGCTGGCCGATGGTGTCGAGGAGATCCTCGGCCATGCCGGAGCGTTCAAGAATCAGACCCATAAAGGTGAAGAAGGGAATGGCGAGCAGCGTGTCGTTGGCCATGATGCCGAAGATGCGCTCGGGCAGGGCCTGGAAGATGGCCGGCGTGAGCAGGCCGAGTTCCATGCCGATGAGGCCGAAGACGATGCCGTTGGCCGCCAGCGAGAACGCCACCGGATAGCCGCAGAGCAGGAAGACGACGAGGGCGCCGAACATCAGCGGCGCCATGTTGGCAATCATCCATTCCATTATTGAGCCTCCTTGGCTTTGGCGGCGGCAATGGCGGCGGCCAGTTCTTCTTCGGGCGTCGGGCCCTTGTCTTTCTTGCTCGGATCGTCGATCCGGCCGCCGAGGAAGGCGATGCGCTTGATCAGCTCGGAAATCCCCTGCAGGGCGAGCAAAGTGAAGGAGATCGGCAGGATCACCTTGACCGGCCAGCGGAGCAGGCCGCCGGCGTTGGCCGACATTTCATTGATGTGATACGAGTCGGCAACCAGCGGCAACGACAGCCAGAGCACCATGATGACCATGGGCAGCAGGAAGAAAATGGTGCCGAGAATGTCGATCCAGGCCTGTCCTCGCGCTGAAAGCTTGCCGGCAACGACGTCGATGCGGACATGCTCGTTTTTCTGTAGCGTATAGGGCGCGCAGAGCAGAAAAACGGCGGCAAACAGATACCACTGGATTTCCAGCAGGCCGTTCGAACTGTAGTTGAAAATGAAGCGCACGCTGGCGTTCAGGGAGCAGATGATGGTCATCACCAGCACCAGCCAGAATGCAGCCTTGCCGATGCGCTCATTGAGCTTGTCGATCAGCTGCGATAACTGAAGCAGAAGGGTCACGAATTTTCCTCCTCGGTTGATAGAATTCCCGACTTCTGAAGTGGCCGGGGTAAGTGAATGATTTCAGTGGCCCAAATTTACAGTTAAGGCGAGAGGCTGAGAATGGTGGAAATCCCTATAACCCGGACAACGCAAATTTGCCTGGTGCGCCATGGCGAAACCGAATGGAACGCCGAACGACGTATCCAGGGGCAGATCGACATCGGCCTCAATGAAACCGGGCGCCGCCAGGCCGTTGCCGCCGGACGCTGGCTCAAGCCGGCCGGAATTGTCGCGCTCTACAGCAGCGATCTCAAGCGGGCCTGGACGACGGCGCAATCGATAGGCACCGAACTCGGGCTGGTGCCGACTGCCGTGCCCGAGATGCGCGAGCGTCGTTACGGTGTATTCGAGGGCCTGACCTATGACGAGGCGAAGGCAAACCATCCCGAGGGCTATGCCGCTTTCGAGGGGCGCAATGCCGATTACGATTTTGAAAATGG
>CAIYYE010000124.1 GCA_903930395.1 uncultured beta proteobacterium | reverse complement strand
GGGCTCGGCTTTCCAGCCACCTTTGGGCGTCGCGGCGATCTGCCATGAACCCTCGGGCAGATAGATGCTGGCGAGGACCGGCTTGGCGTCAAAAAGTTCGGGACGGCCGAAAAACACCTCGCCATCCGGCCCCTTGGCATCCCTGCCACGAATCGCGATTTCGATGGGAAGTTTGTCATCATGCAAGCCGCTGCTGGCAAAAAGCTTTTCGACATCAATCACCGCACTGACGATGCCCCAGAATTTCTCCTGATCCGTGCTGTCGGAAAGATAGACGGGCAGGCGGGCGACAATACCGACACCGCCCTGAACCAGATTGAGGGGACCTGCCAGAACTATCTGCCGCGTCAAGCGGGCCCGTTCGACGGCGTCAAACTGCGCCGGAACCTCGCGATAATCGAGACCGATCGCCTTTTCATTGCCCTTGATCGGGTGAACCAGACGTATCACCATGTCCGGCGCGGCAACGATGTTTCTGAGCTGTGTACGCCCCGAAAACAGTGGCTGGACGGCGATATCGAAACGCCGCTGGTCAAGGTCCGGAGTCAGTGCGATGACACTGATCAGGCCACGAACCAGCTGGATGTCGCTGGTCAGATTGGTTTCCAGTCCATCGCGAAGCACAGTCAGGCCATGCAGCACCTCGGCGCGCTCGGCCGAGGCGAATTGTTCTCTGTTGATTTTCTCAGCCAGGTAAGCAGACAGGGCCAGACCGCAAAACACCAGCAAGGCTGCCGCAATGTGGAGGCTTCGGCGTTTCATGGCTGCATTTTCACCGGATGTCGGCGCGAAGCCCAATGAAATGCTGGGAACTGCATACGTTCACGAGAATGAATCTCCACCTGCCCCCCGAAACCGGCTTTGGAATATTTTATTTTTCTAATTCTATCCATCCCGTGGTGCTCATGGGTAAGTAATTTCCACCGAACTTCCCTGCCGGCAGCGACTCTTAAAAGCAGGAGCCAGTCATGAACCCAGACACCCGCCAGGAAAAGGATTCATTCGGCAACATCGACGTTGCTGCAGAACGCCTGTGGGGTGCACAAACCCAGCGTTCGCTCGAGCATTTCGCGATATCGACGGAGCGCATGCCGGCAGAATTGATCCATGCTCTGGCCGTGGTCAAGGCCTGCTGTGCCAATGTCAATCGGCAATATGGGCGACTGCCCGCCAAAGTTGCCGCCGCCATCGTCCTTGCCGCCAGCGAAGTGAGCGATGGCCGCCTCTCCGGCGAGTTTCCACTCTCCGTCTGGCAGACCGGCTCCGGCACACAAACCAACATGAACATGAACGAGGTGCTGGCCAACCGCGCCTCAGAGCTGCTTGGCGGCCAACGCGGCAATGCCCGCCTCGTTCACCCCAACGACGATGTCAATTTTGGCCAGTCGTCCAATGACATTTTTCCGACCGCCATGCATGTCGCCGCCTTGATCGGCCTCGAGCGCCGGTTGCTGCCTGCCCTCAGGCATCTGGCCAGCCGGCTTGACGAAAAATCCGCCGAGTTTGGCGAGATCATCAAAATCGGCCGTACCCATTTGCAGGATGCCACGCCGCTCTCGCTCGGCCAGGAGTTTTCCGGCTACGTCGCCCAGTTACGCCATGCCGAAGCTGTCATCGTCGCCCTGCTGCCGTCGCTGACCCCGCTTGCAGTGGGTGGCACGGCCGTCGGCACGGGTCTTAACACCCATCCCGAATTCGGCCAGCGCGTGGCGGCTGAACTGGCCGAGCGCACTGGCATTCCCTTCATCAGTGCAGCCAACAAGTTTGCTGCGCTGGCTGCCCACGATGGCCTTGTCGCTGCCCACGGCGGGCTGAAAACCCTGGCCGTGGCCTTGATGAAAATCGCCAACGACATCCGCTGGCTGGCCTCCGGCCCACGCTCAGGGCTGGGCGAAATAGGCCTGCCCGAAAACGAACCGGGCAGCTCGATCATGCCCGGCAAGATAAATCCAACCCAATGCGAGGCGCTCACCATGCTCTGCGGCCAGGTCATGGGTAACGACGTCACCATCAGCATCGCCGGGGCTTCGGGCAATTTCGAACTGAACGTCTACAAGCCGGTGATCGCCCATAATTTCCTGCAGAGCGTGCGCCTGCTCAGCGATGGAATGACAAGCTTCGAGCGCCACTGCGTACAGGGCATTACAGCGCATCGCGAACGCATCGCGGAATTGCTGGAGCGCTCCTTGATGCTGGTCACCGCACTGACCCCGCACATCGGCTACGACAAGGCGGCCGAAATTGCCAAACTGGCCAGCCAGCAGGGCATGACGCTCAAGCAGGCCGCCGAGGTGCTGAACCATGTCTCAGCCAGCGACTACGAGCGCTGGGTAATTCCGGCTGAAATGATCCGCCCGGGTCCGTAAGGCCCAGGCAGACCACAGCGAACTCAGCGCAATGCGATGACCCCGCAGGCAATGCGCTTGCCCGAATTACCGGCCGGTTGCGACTTGTAGTCGTCCGGATCGGCATGGATCACGACACTGCGTCCGACCACGCCGGTCGCGCCATTCAGTGTCAGCCCCCGGAGTTCGGCACTGAATTTCGCTTCACCCTGCGCATTGGCGATCAGGTTGGGCATGTCGCCGCCGTGGCGCTCGTCTCCAGCGTGGTGGCCGTGCGCCTTGGCTCCCGGATTGAAATGCCCCTTGGCGCTCGTGGCGTCCGCCGCGCTGCAATCACCGAACTCGTGAATATGAAAACCATGTTCGCCCGGCGTCAGTCCGGCCACCGTGGCCTCGACTTTGAGGCGACCGCCGGCTTCGCTGAAGCTGACCGTGCCGCTCACCGTGCTCCCCGAACGGGCAAGCAGATCGGCGCTGGCCATCGGGCCGGACATCGAGGTGGCACAGCCACCAAGTAAGACAAGGATCATTGCGCTCAAGGCGATAGCGGGATGCGACGGCATGATTTTCTCCTGGGTGAGAGCTGGGCGAATCGAAAAGTACACTCGTAAGCATGGCAGACCCGCAGGCAAGTAAAACGTTCAAGTCATGACAAGCAAGTTGTTATAACAATTTGAAATAACAAGATGCGCACTTGTTCT
>CAIYYE010000123.1 GCA_903930395.1 uncultured beta proteobacterium | reverse complement strand
CCAGTTGTCGGGCGTGATGCCGTCGACGAAGAGGTTGGGGTCGTAGGTCGGCGTCGAGACGAGGGCCAGGATGCCACCGGTTTTCGGGTCGATGGCGACGAGGGAACCCTTACGGTCGCCGAAGGCCTGTTCGGTGATCTGCTGGAGCTTGGCATCCAGCGTCAGTGCCAGATTGTTGCCGGAGACCGGCGGAATTCGTTTGAGGCTGCGCAAGGCCCGGCCACCGGCATCGATTTCGACTTCTTCGTAGCCGGTTTCACCGTGCAGTTCGAATTCATAATGCTGTTCGAGGCCGGTCTTGCCGACATGGTCCGTGCCCTTGTAGTTGGCTTGTCTTTCCGCTTCCTCTATCCATTTCAGGTCGCGTTCGGTGATCCGGCCGATATAGCCGATGGCGTGCGAGGCAATTTCGCCGAGCGGATATTGGCGGAACAGCCGGGCTTTGACCTCGACACCGGGAAAGCGGTAGCGGTGGGCGGCAAACTTGGCGACTTCGGCATCGGTCAGGCGGGTGCGGATCGGGATTGACTCGAAATTCTTGGCTTCGTCGAGCAGGCGCTTGAAGCGCTTGCGGTCCTTGGGCTGGATGTCGATGACCTCGGCCAGGGCATCGATGGTGGTGTCCAGCTGGCCCGTTTGCGAGGGCGTGATTTCGAGCGTAAAGGCCGAATAATTGTGGGCCAGAACGACGCCGTTGCGGTCAGTGATGACGCCACGGTTAGGGACGATGGGAATCAGCGCAATGCGATTGTCTTCGGCGCGCGTGTGATAGAAATCGTGCTGGATGATCTGCAGCCAGACAAAACGACCGAGCAGGATGGCAAAGGCAAGCAGGACGAGAATTGCGGCAAAGCCGAGGCGAAAGCGAAAGCGGTCGACATCGGCTTCGGGATTGGCGAAATGGCCCACGAACGCTCCGCTTCCGGCTTAAATCGGGCGGTTGGGATCCTGCTCGACCGGCCGGTATTGCGGCAGGAGCAGGATGAAGGTGGCCGGAATCCAGAGCAGGGTGGCAACCACCGGGCCAACGAAATAACCCCAGCCCGGAAAATCGGCACCGACCGCGAGGCGCATCAGGGCCTGCAGCAGTTGCGTTGCCAGGAGTAGCGGCAGTACTTGCAAAGCCTGTTGCACCAGCGGGAACCAGAGTATGCGTCGGGACAGCGAAGAGGCGGTATAGGCGAGCAGGACGTAGGCAAAGCAGTGCTGGCCGAGAACGGCGCCATCGGCGACATCCATGAGCAGGCCGAGGACAAAGGCCCAGCCCATGCCGACGCGACGGAATTCACGGATGCACCAGAAACACAGCACCATCGCGACCCAGTCTGGAACGCCCGGCCAGTGGGCCGTCGGTATGAAATTGAGGGCGACGGCGCCGATCAGGCTGAAGAAGATGAACCAGGGCTGAACTGGCTGCAGGATGCGCGAAGAAGTAAAAGTCGATTGCATCAGTTGGCCTTGCTCATGGTTTTCTTTTTCTTGCCGCGCAGGCCGGCTTTGTCGCTGCTGCCGGGACGGCCGGAGGTTTCCGGCGGCGCCGGTGGCAGGGGCTGGCGCGGGTCGAGCACCATCACCTCGCCGAAATTTTCGACGCCGGCAATCGGCACACAGAAGATACGGGCGAAGGAATAAGCGCTGTCGCGTTCGATATTGACCACCCTGGCGACCGGGAAACCGGGCAGGTAGATACCGTCCAGCCCCGAGGTGACCAGCACGTCGCCGACCTGGATATCGGCATTGGCCGGCATGTAGCGCAGTTCAAGCTGGCCGTTGCCCAGCCCGAAGACGACCGAGCGCTGGCCGCTGCGCACGATCTGGACGGGGATCACCTGATCCTTGTCGGTGATCAGCGTGATTTCGGCCGAAAACGGGAAGACGCGGGTGACCTGGCCGACGACGCCGGTCTCGTCAATGGCCGGCTGTCCGGCGACGATGCCGGCCTGCTGGCCCTTGTCGACGATGATCTTGCGCGAGAAGGGGTCGCGCGCCGTGTAGAGGATCTGGGTGACCTGGCCGGCGGCCTTCTCGCGCTCCTTGACCGCGAGCAGCTTGCGCAGGCGTTCGTTTTCGGACTCGAGCTGGGCCAGGCGCTGCAGGTTGGGTGCGGTGGCGAGCTGGGCATGCTTCAGCTCGTTGTTCTCCTGCTGCAGGCTATGCATGCCCTGCAGGTAGGTTGCCGCGTAATCAACCAGGCTGCCCGGTGTCTGGGCAACGCGCTGGACCGGGTCGACGACCAAGGCGATGCTCTGGCGCAGCAGGTCGAGACTCTTGAAACGCAGGTCGACGACAAAGATCGCCAGCGAAACGGCGATATAGAAAGTCAGAAGGGCCAGCGGCGCTGGCCCTTGCTTGAAAAACGGCGGTGGCGCGTGGTCGATGCCGGCCATCGCTCAGTCCTGTCGTGCTGCGGTCAATGGTTAGTCCGAGGCAAAGATGCTGCCCAGCTTGTCCATTTTTTCCAGCGCCATGCCACAACCACGGGCGACGCAGGTCAAGGGCTCGTCGGCAACGATCACCGGCAGGCCGGTTTCTTCCATGAGCAGACGGTCAAGATCGCGCAGCAGGGCGCCACCACCGGTCAGGACCATGCCCTTTTCGGCAATGTCGGCACCGAGTTCGGGCGGCGTCTTTTCGAGCGCCGACTTGACGGCCGAAACGATCTGGTTGAGCGGGTCGGTCAGCGCTTCGAGGATTTCGTTGGAGGAAATCGTGAACTTGCGCGGGATGCCTTCGGCCTTGTTGATGCCGGAAACTTCCATTTCCTTGACCTCGGCACCCGGGAAGGCGGAGCCGATGTTCTTCTTGATGTTTTCGGCTGTGTTCTCGCCAATCATCATGCCGTAGTTGCGGCTGATGTAATTGATGATCGCTTCGTCGAGCTTGTCGCCGCCGACGCGTACCGAGCCGGCATAGACCATGCCGCCGAGCGAGATGACGCCGACTTCGGTGGTGCCGCCGCCGATATCGACGACCATCGAACCGGTCGCTTCGGAGACCGGCAGGCCGGCCCCGATCGCCGCAGCCATCGGCTCCTCGATCAGGTAAACCTGGCTGGCGCCGGCGCCCAGGGCCGATTCGCGAATGGCGCGGCGCTCGACCTGCGTGGAACCTGACGGGACGCAAATGATGATGCGCGGCGAAGGCGACAGCAGCCGCGAATCGTGCACTTTTTTGATGAACTGCTTGAGCATCTGCTCGGTGACGGTGAAGTCGGCGATCACGCCGTCTTTCATCGGGCGGATGACCGTAATCGCGCCCGGCGCCTTGCCAAGCATCTCTTT
>CAIYYE010000122.1 GCA_903930395.1 uncultured beta proteobacterium | reverse complement strand
CGCCGGCCACGATGCGCCCATCCTGCTACGCGATGGCCAGGTGTCGCGGATCGATACCACAGCGACCGCCGGCCCGCCGCTCTGCGCCCTCGGCAACTATCCGTACAGCGCCGATCGCTTGCAACTGCGGCCGGGCGACCGGATTTGCCTGTTCACCGATGGCGTCAGCGAGGCCACCAACGGCAGCGAAATGTTTGGTTCTGTCCGTCTCGAATCGGCACTCCGGAAGGCGGACAAAGCCGATGTACACCTTGCAGCCCGGGCTCTGCGCGATGCCGTGCGCAACTTCGAAGCGGGCCACCCGCCGGCCGATGACCTGACCTTGCTAGTTCTGCAGTGGCACGCTCAAACGGCTAGCGAACGCTGATTTCAACCCGCCGGTTTTTCGGCTCATCGACTTCGTCGTCAGTCGCCACCAGCGGATCGCGTTCACCACGTCCGACCGCTTCCAGTTTACCGGCCGCAACACCAGCCTCGATCAGCACATCACGCAGGCCTTCGGCGCGTTTCAGGGAAAGCCGGTCGTTCGCCTCAACGCTGCCGACGCGGTCGGTATGACCAATGACCATGACTTCGGAGGCCGGACGATCAGCGATTTCCTGGCGGATACCGGCGAGCGCTGCCTGCGACCCGGGCGTCAGGACATTGCCACCTGTTTCAAAATAAAGCACGTAGCTGGTCGGCCGGGGCGGTTGCGCGGCCAGCGCCTCGCCAAAACGCGCCTGGACATCCTCGACGGAAGACTGATAGCGCGTTTTGCCACCCACGCTGCGCATGGTTGCGGCATAGGGATTGTCGAGAGCGACCTCGCCGCCAGCATCGCGCACGACAACAGCGCCTGGCCGACCATCGGCCGACGGCAGCAGGACGAAACGTTCGCTGGCGCAGCCAGCCAGCATCAGGAGCGCGAGCAGCGCCAGGGAAACATGGGACTTATTCATCGCTGCCGCCCACAACCTCGACGACAAACTCGGTGCCACGCACACCCAGCACCGACGTCGGCGTATGGAAATCGACCGATTCGGGCGTCCGTTTGGCGATCTTGCCCGAGGCGACAGAGAGCGTCCCCTTGCGAATCCCGATGGACATGCTGCCATCCTGCGTCGTCTGGTCGTAGGTAAATTTATCGATGACGATGAGCGAATGGGGGCCCGCCGAGAGCAAGGTGTTGTCGCGCAGCGTGACACCCACAGACGACTCCTTGCCGGTGCGAACCCGGTCAGCGATTTCGACCTGACTGCCGACGGTAGCCGGCATTTTCTTCCCGTCGCGTTCGATGCTGACCGAACCCTTGACCACCTTGATCGTGCCGGCCGGTTCGGCCGCCTGGGCGGAGCAGGCCAGCAATACGCAAAGCGCGGCCCAATGTGCTTTAATCATGGTGAACCCCTTGAAAACTCGATGACTCACAATTCTACGGACATTCTTGTCAGCGCGCGCTATTCGGAGCTACCCGGACTACTCGCGCGCATGGCTGAGCAGGCAACACGTCTCGGCGTCGCCGACGATGCGGCCTTGCGCCTGCAACTGGTGGCCGAAGAACTCTTCGTGAACACGATCACCCACGGCCATCAGGGTGAAAGCGAGCACAAGGTCGGCCTCACGCTGGTGCGCCAAGACGAGGTTCTGACCCTGCGCTACGACGACGATGCGCCGCTTTTCGACATCACCCAATCAGAACAAAAAGCAGCCTCGCCCGCCGCCATCGGCGGCTTGGGCATAGACTTGATCCGGGGCATGAGCAAAGCGGTTCGCTTCCGGCGGCAGGGCCTGCGCAATGTGACGGAGATCGATTTTTAGTCTCAGGCGCCGTGTCGCAAGGCCAGCAAGGGTGGCGTCGCAATCAACTGGCGGACAGCCAGCCAGCCGATGAGCACCGCCAGCAAGCCGCCACCGACCGTCGACAAGACCGGCAGCCAGAAACCAAACGAGAGTTCAAGCTGAAACGCCTGCTGGCCAATGATGTAGCCGAGCAGCATGGCGCCGATGGCGGCCATCAGCCCGGCCAGGCCGCCGACCACGCCGAGTTCGACCAGCATGGCCTGGCGCAGTTGCGCGCGCTGGGCGCCCAGCGCGCGCATGACGGCCAGTTCGTGGCGCCGTTCGTCAAAGCTGATCAATAAGGCCGAATAGAGCACGATGCCACCGGCCAGCAGGGCAAAGACAAAAACAAACTGCACGGCACCGGCCACCTGGCCAATGACGGACTGCAACTGGCGCAGGATGGCGCCGACATCGATCATGGTCAGGCCGGGAAAACGTCGGGCCAGTTCGGACGCCGCATCAGCCCGTTCGCCGGGCAGATGGAAACTGGTGATGTAGCTGGCCGGCGCATCGTCGATGACGCCGGGCGGAGTCAGCACGAAGAAATTGACCCGCATCGAATCCCAGGCCAGCTTGCGCAGGCTGCTCGTCCGCACCCGCTTCTCGACGCCGGCGACCATGAACACCAGTTCGTCGCCCAGCTGGATGCCCAGCGTTTTGGCCAGGCCCTCCTCGACCGAAGCCAGGCCCTGCCCGGCCTCTTCGGGCCCGAACCAGCGGCCTGCCGTCACCCGGTTGCCGGCCGGCAGCACGCTTTGCCACGACAGGTTGAACTCCCGCTCGATCAGGCGCTGGGCACGTTCATCGTCGGGGAAACTGGCCGGGCTGACCTCCCGCCCGGCGATTTTGATCAGCCGGGCGCGAACCATGGGCAACAGCTCGGCCTCGATGCCGCTGGCGCGCAACAAGGCGGCCACTGGCTCCCGCTGATCGGGCTGGATATTGATGACGAAACGGTTGGGCGCATCGGCCGGAACGGACTTTTGCCAGGCATCGAGCAACTCGGCCCGGATCACCGTCAGCAACAACATCGCCATGAGGCCGATGGCCAGCGCGACAATCTGCACGGCGCTCGACGAGGCATGGCGGGTCAGGCTGGCCAGCCCCTGGCGCCAGCCGAAGCCGGCGCCGCCACGCAAGCGGGCAATGACGGCAATCATCAGGCGGGCCATCATCCAGAAACTGCCGAGGGCCAGCATGAAGCCCACAACCGCCGAAACACCGAGACGGACATTGCCCGCCATGCCGATGATCAGCGCAGCCAGCAGAACGAGGCCGATGGCGTACGCCCCCAGGGACGAGGCTCGGGGCGGCCCGAGTTCGCGCCGCAGGACGCGCAGGGTGGGCACGCTGGCCAGTTGCATGAGTGGCGGGAAAGCGAAGCCGAAGAGCAGGACGGCTGCCACGCCAAAGCCGCCGACCAGCGGCCACCAGCCCGGCGCCGGGAGTTCAAGGACGAGCAGGCTGGATAGCCAATGGATCAAGACGAAATGTGCAGCATAGCCAGCAAGGCTGCCGAGACTGGCAGCGAGCCCGGCCAACCAAAGAAAAAGCCAGCCATGCAGGCGCAGCAGCCCGCCCTGGGTCATGCCCAGACAGCGCATGACGGCGCAGGCATCGAGATGGCGCTGCATGTAGCGGCGAGCCGCCATGGCCGTGGCGACGGCAGCGAGAACCACCGTCAATACTGTCGAGAGTGCCAAAAACCGCTCGGCCCTGTCCAGCGCGCCACGGATTTCCGGCCGGGCATTGCGGGTATCTTCGAGACGCTCGCCACGCGCCAGGCGTTCGCTCAGCCAGCTTTGATAGTCGGCGACGCGTTTTGCCTCGCCGGCCGCCAGCAGGCTGTAGCGAATGCGCGCGCCGGGCAGGATTAGCCCGGTTGCCGGCAAATCATCGACATGCATCATCAGACGCGGGGCCAGACTGAAGAAATTGACGCCCCGGTCCGGCTCACGGGTCAGGATGGCGGCAACCCGCAGTTGTTGCGTGCCGACCGTCACACGCCCGCCCGGTGCCACCTGAAGGGCTGCCGAGAGCCGTTCATCGAGCCAGACCGAACCCGGTTGTGGGCCGCCTTCGACAGGCAATCCCGGCTCGCCCGCCCGCTGTCTGGCTTCGAGCCGTCCGCGCAAGGGATAAGCCGGACTGACGGCCTTGATGTCAGCCAGTTGCGCCCCGCTTGCGCTGATAACCATGCTGGGAAATACCAGCGTTTGCGCCAGATTGAGGCCGCGTCGGCCAGCCTCGGCCGTGTAGTTATCGGGCAAAGCATGATCGGCAATCAGGATGAGGTCGCCACCCATCATCTGCCGGGCCTCGCGCTCCAGCGCCAGACGCACACGATCGGCAAAAAAACCGACCGCAGTCACGGCGGCTACGGCGATGGCGAGTGCGGCAAAAAGCAGCCTGAGCTCACCTGAACGCAACTCGCGACTGAGTGTGCGCCAGGCCAGCCCCGATTTCACGGCAGGGCCGACCAGCGGGCGCGAAACTCCTGAGGGGCCACCGCCTTGCCATGCAGGTGTCCCTGCAATTGCTGACAACCCAGCGCCGCCAGGAAATCCGATTGCTCTATCGTTTCGACGCCTTCGGCCACCACCTCGAAATCCAGGCTGCAGGCCAGCGCCATGACCGTCCGGATGATGGCTTCATCGCCCGGATTCTTGCCTATGCCATCGACAAAGGATTTGTCGATCTTGAGTTGCTGCACCGGCAGCATCTTGAGATAGCTGAGCGACGAGTAACCCGTGCCAAAATCATCCAGGGCCAGGCTGATGCCCAGATCACGTACGCGCTCGAGCAACGAAAAAGCGTCGCCGACAGCCATGACCACCGACTCGGTCAGCTCCAGCTTGAGGCTGGCCGCATCCATACCGGTTTCATCGAGGATTTCACTGAGCACCTCGACAAACTCGGGCCGCTCGAGTTGCTTGACCGACAGATTGACCGAGACCTGCGGCAGGTCAAAGCCGCTCGCCCGCCATTGCATGACCTGGCGGCAGGTTTCGCGCAACACCCAGTTGCCCAGCCCGACAATCAGTCCGGAGTCTTCGGCCAGTGGAATGAAGCGCATTGGCATGACCAGACCCAGCTCCGGGCTGTTCCAGCGAACCAGGGCTTCGGCACCGACCAGTTGCCCGGTTGATGTCTCGACCTGGGGCTGCAGGTGCACTGACAGCTCGCCATTGTCGAGCGCCCGCCGCAGCAGGTTCTCCATGCGTATGCGCTCCTGCGCATCGCGGGTCATTTCAGGGGTGTAGAAATGGAAATTGCCACGGCCCAGCGCCTTGGCGCGATACATGGCCGTGTCGGCGTTGCGCATCAGATCAAGGACGCTGTCGCCATCACCGGGTGAAAGGCTGACGCCCACCGCCGCGCTGAGGAAAAGCTCGTGATCGCCGAGGACGAACGGATCGTCGAAAGCAGCGATGATCTCGCGGGCGAGCATTTCGACCTCGTCCTTGTCGCGTACGGCCTCCATCAAGCAGATGAATTCGTCGCCACCAAGGCGGGCCAGCATGTCGATCAGACCGACCCGATCGGAGAGCCGGGCTGCAACCGCCACCAGCAACTCGTCACCGACACCATGGCCGAGGGAATCGTTGACCTGCTTGAACTGATCGAGGTCGATGAAGAGAACGGCCAGGCGCTCACCTTCAGCAGCCGATTCGCGGAGATTCTGTTCGAGCCGCTCGATGAAGCTGCGCCGGTTGGCCAGCCCGGTCAGCGGGTCGTGGTAGGCCAGGTAGTTGAGCTTGCTCTGTGCCTGCCGCCGTTCGGCAATTTCGGCCTCGAGCTGGGTATTGGTCCGCTTCAGTTCATCGGTCCGGGCAGCGACCTGGATTTCCAGCGTATCGCGGGCGGCGGCGATATGCCCTTCCTGCTCCTCAAGGATGCCCTGGGCACGCCGGACGACCAGAAACTGCATGAGATAGAGCATGCCAAAAACCAGTGCCACCCCGCCCGTGACCAGCCACATATTGCGTTGCAGGTGACTGACAAAGGGCGTGACGTTCTGGTACAGCTCGAATACGCCGGTAATCGACTGATCGGCGCTGCGGATGGGAATATAGGTGGCCAGGATATCAACCTGGGCAAGAACCCCTTCAAAACTGTCCACGGTGTCGCGACGGGTCAGCTCGCTGGCAATGCCGCCACTCATTGCCGTGCGGAATCCGGGGTTGTCCAGACGACTTTCACCGACTTGCCCGGCATCGGTGGAAAACACCGTATTGCCGAGACGGTTGTAGAGCTTGACGCGGATGACCGCCGTATCGCGCATCAGGTCAAGGACGCTGGCATGGAGACGGCGGGATTCATCGGACTGACTCAGAAATTCGGCATCCCGGCCAACCGTGTCGTCCATCACCGCATCGAGCGAATCGTGCAGGGTGTTTTTGAAGACCTGCGCCATGGCGATGTTGCGTCCCTCGGCGAGATCCTGAAGTTGCTGCATGGACAGTTTCTGGTAAAGCGGGCCGAGCACGCCGGCGGCAAGGACAACCAGAATGAAGCTGACAGTTGAAAAGTAACGGGAGAGGTTAAACATATAGATCGAAAGTAGTATCCAAGGGAGCTTATTCGATCTCGCGTATCCGCGCCACTGCCTCTTCGACCCGTTTGACGGCGATGACCTCCATGCCGGGAATGGCCTGCTTGGGTCGATTCGCCTCCGGGATCAGCGCCCGCGTGAAACCCAGCTTGGCCGCCTCCTTCAAACGCTCCTGCCCGCGCGGTGCCGGGCGTATTTCACCGGCCAGACCAACCTCACCAAATACTATAAGTTTCGATGGCAATGGTTTGTTTTTCAATGAAGATGTAATCGATAGAAGCACCGCAAGATCGGCTGCCGGCTCGGTGATCTTGACGCCGCCGACCGCATTGACGAAAACATCCTGATCGAAACACACGATACCGGCATGGCGATGCAGGACAGCCAGCAGCATGGCCAGGCGTTGTGGATCAAGACCGACCGTCAAGCGCCGCGGATTGCCATGCGAGGTATCGACCAGTGCCTGAATTTCAACAAGCAGCGGTCGCGTTCCTTCCTGCGTCACCATCACGCAGGAGCCGGCGACATCCTGCCCGTGCTGCGAGAGAAAAAGCGCCGACGGATTGTTGACGCCCTTCAGGCCCTTGTCGGTCATGGCGAAGACGCCCAACTCATTGACCGCGCCGAAACGATTCTTGACGGCCCGCACGAGGCGGAAGCTGGAATGCGTGTCACCCTCGAAATAGAGCACGGTATCGACGATGTGCTCGAGTACGCGCGGCCCGGCCAGAGCGCCCTCCTTCGTCACATGGCCGACGAGAATGACGGTGATGCCGGCCTGTTTGGCCAGCCGGGTCAGTTGTGCCGCACATTCGCGGACCTGGGCGACCGAACCGGGGGCGCTCGACAGCTGGTCGGACCAAAGCGTCTGGATCGAGTCGATGACCGCAACCGTCGGCTTTTCAGCTTGCAAGGTGGCAAGGATGCGTTCGAGGTTGATTTCGGCCATCAATTGCAGGCGCCGGGTATCGAGACCGAGTCGGCGGGCACGCAGGGCCACCTGCTCGCCGGACTCTTCGCCGCTGACGTAAAGCACCTTGTTGGCGAGCGAAAGGTGGGCCAGCGCCTGCAAAAGCAAGGTGCTCTTGCCGATACCGGGATCGCCGCCGATCAGGACGACGGCGCCATTGACCAGCCCGCCGCCGAGCGCCCGGTCGAATTCGCCGATGCCGGTAGCGATGCGCTCAACCTCGCGCGCTTCGATTTCCGAAAGATTCTGCAATTTTGCCGTCGGCGCCAGTGACTCGAAGCGGCTATTGGTCGGTGCCTTCTCGGCCACCGTTTCGACCAGCGTGTTCCAATCATTGCATCCAGGGCACTGGCCCTGCCATTTCGGGCTGGTCGCACCACACTCGGTACAACTATAGATGGTCTTCAATTTGGCCATTATTTTCCGTCGACGATGACCGGCACGCGGGGAGCGACGGCACAGAACAGTTCGTAGGCGATGGTTCCCGCCGCGATGGCCACTTCATCGGCCGCCACGCTACCGGCGATGCCCTCGCCCCACAAGGTAACCGGCGCGCCGATGCCGGCTTCCGGGATATCGCTCAGGTCACAGGCCAGCATGTCCATCGACACCCGGCCCAGGGTCCGCGTCCGCTTGCCCATGACCGCTATCGGCGTACCCGTCGGGGCGTGGCGCGGGTAACCATCGGCGTAGCCGCAGGCGACGATGCCGATGCGCATCGGCCGGTCGGCCGTGAAGGTACCGCCATAGCCGATGCGGTCACCGGCCGAAAGATCCTGAACACCGATGATGGCGCTCTCCAGCGTCATGACTGGCTGCAGACCCAGATCGGTCGCGCTCTGATCAGCAAACGGACTGGCGCCATAGAGCATGATGCCCGGTCGCACCCAGTCGCCACGCGTTTGCGGGTGGCGCAGGATGGCGGCTGAATTGGCCAGGCTGACCGGGCCACGCCAGTCACCCGCCATCGCGTGAAAACGTTCGAGTTGTTCGGTCACGCCACGTTCGCCATCGGCCTCGGCAAAATGGGTCATCAGCGTGACCTCGGCCTGCGGAATTTCCTGCAGGATCTGCCT
>CAIYYE010000121.1 GCA_903930395.1 uncultured beta proteobacterium | reverse complement strand
GTATTCCGGTCGACAGTCCGGATAGCCGGAATAATCCACGGCATTGATGCCGACGAAGATGTCGCGGCTGCCGAGCACTTCGGCCCAGGCCAGGGCCAAAGACAGCATGATGGTATTGCGGGCCGGCACGTAGGTGACGGGTATACCGGGCTGAACGCCATCGACCGGGACGTTGATGGCGCTGTCGGTCAAGGCCGAGCCGCCGAACTGGGCCAGACCCAGGTTGAGTACCCGATGCTCGACCGCCCCGAGGGACTTGACGACACGGTCGGCCGCCTGCAACTCGGCGCAGTGACGCTGGCCGTAGTTGAACGACAGACAATAACAGTCAAAACCCTGGCTGCGGGCAATGGCGAGACACGTGGCGGAATCGAGTCCACCGGAAAGGAGAACGACGGCTGGCTTCATCATGGGGCGCGAATATACCTGAAAATCGACCGCCGTTGATCCGGTATCTGCTTGTTCCGGCACCATAATCAACCATTTTTCGGGACGATCAGTGCCCGGCCGTAAGCCTATCAACCCATCGGGAAATCTTCCTTGAGCAGCGCAAACTCCCGGTCCGCCAGCGCCTCGTCCCCGAGATTGAGGGCGACCAGGCGACGCAGGTGGGTGACGCTGTCGAGGTCGATATCGCGACAGGCAAGACCGTAGCGATTGCCCAGATGACGGATGACCGTCACTTCCATGCGGATGTCCGTCCCGGCCTGATCGAGCCGGATTTCGAGCGGGCAGTTGGTGCCGACCGTAACGTACATGGTGTTGCGGGGGTGAATCAGCGCCCCATTGAGCGAGAGGTCGATGACATCAACCGGCTGGGCACCATCGGGAAGCAGAAGGCTGGCGTCAGCCAGGAAAGGAATGCGGGAAAACTTGCGGCGATTGTGCTGCATGAGCGTCTCCTCCTTTATTTTCCCTTCATGTTACCCCAAAGCAGTTTATGCAGTTGCAACTGGAAACGCACATCCAGACCGTCTTCGAGTATCCAGTCGGCCAGCGAGCTAGGCTCGATCAGCCCCCCGGCTGGTGACAAAAGCACCGGACAAAGGCGCTCGATCTGTCTTGCGCGCAAAACTTCGCGCGCCCACTCGTAGTCGCTGCGCGAGGCAATGACGATCTTGATTTCATCGCGCCCATTGAGGGCATCCAGGTTGCGCCACAGATTCTTCGCCGACTCGCCCGAGTCCGGCGCCTTGAGGTCCATGATCCGCGCCACGCGCGGATCGACGGCAGCGATATCGAGTGCTCCCGAAGTCTCCAGCGAAACGTCGTAGCCGGCATCGCACAGGGCCTTCAGCAAGGGCAGACATTCCTTCTGGGCCAAGGGCTCGCCACCCGTGACACAGACCTGGCGGGCCGGATACTGCGCCACGTCGGCGAGTACCGATTCGATGGTCGCCGGTTCGCCACCGGTAAAGCTGTAGGTCGTGTCGCACCAGGTGCAACGCAGCGGGCAACCGGTCAGGCGGACGAACACCGTCGGCAGGCCGGCGCGTGAAGCCTCGCCCTGCAGGGAGTAAAAGATCTCGGTAAGACGCAGGGCCAATTACTTCTTCTTGAGGCGGTCGCGGGCTGTTTCGGCGGCTGGTGTGCCTGGATACTTGGCGATCACCGTTTCGAGCGAACGCTTGGCGCCCGTCGGGTTGCTCATTTCCTGCTGACAGGTGGCGATGGCCAGCCAGGCATCCGGCGCCTTGGCGCTATCGGCATACTTGCTGGTGACGAGGCCCTGGGCCTCGATGGCGCGCTTGCAATCACGCTGGGCGTACCAGGCATTGCCGAGCCAGTATTGGGCATTGGGCGCCAGTGAACTGTCCGGATATTTTTGCACGTAGGCGGCAAAACCGGTCGCCGCATCCTTGTACTTGCCGGCTTTGAAGAGATTCAAGGCGGCTTCGTAGTCGAGCCCTTCCCTGGCCGGATCGCTGGCCGGCTTGGCCGGGGTCGTGTTTTCCGGGGAGGGCGCGGCATTGGCTGTCGCTGCCGTCTCG
>CAIYYE010000120.1 GCA_903930395.1 uncultured beta proteobacterium | reverse complement strand
GTTAAAGATCATCACCACCGCGCCAAAACTTTCGCTTCGTCTGCAGCAGAGAGGCAAGATTATGAAGAACTCCTCTCACCCCGTCAAGCTTTTCAGAGATTTTTCTGAAATCTTTCTTTCGAACTCCAGAAACATATCGCTTGGCTAACACCAATCAAACTGTTTGCTGGTTGCGGGAGCAGGACTTGAACCTGCGACCTTCGGGTTATGAGCCCGACGAGCTGCCAACTGCTCCATCCCGCGTCCGTCAGAGAGAGGGCGCATTATCCAGACCTTGGCCCGGTGCGTCAAGAACTATCGTCGAAATAAAGGACTATTTCTTTTCTATCCACTCGACCAGCCCGGACCATTGTTCGACATCACGGCGATGCCTGGCACGTGGCGGATCGAAAACGGTCGCACCGGCAGCGGCGACGTTGACGTAGTTCTGGGTATTTCTCAGATAAGCCACAATGGGAATATCGAAGTGCTTGAGGAACTCTTCCAGCATGGCTGCCGCCCGCGTGCGGGGATCAACGCGCATGGCAACGATACCGACCTTGGTTCGCTGACCGCGCATTTCCGTGCGGATCGAGTTCAGGAAGTCTTCCGTTGCCGCCATATCAAATACCGAAGGCACCAGCGGGACGACAACCTTGTCTACTGCCCGCAAATAATCGGTCAGCTTGTAGCCCTGCAGACCGGCTGGCGCATCCACGACCACCCAGTCAGCTTCTTTCGGCAGGCTGGCTGAAATCTGGTTGCCTGCAAAATAGCCGGTGATCGGCGGCAGGGATGGGTCGCGAAAGGCCATCCAGCGCAAGGAAGACTGCTGACGATCGAGATCGCACAAAGTTGTCTTCTTTCCTTTATTGGCAAAATAACCGGACAAATTCGTCGCCAACGTTGTCTTGCCGGCCCCCCCCTTCGGATTTGCTACCAGAACAGCCCGCATAGAACCTCCCTTATAGTTTTGCTGGCTCATTATATTCGCCGCCTCAAAGGGCTCATAGATGCATAGAATGAACGCTTTACATTATTCACAGCAATCATGCCGACAAAAGTAGCCAGCGACCGTCAGGGAATTCAGTCCATCGAGGTGGGTTTTCGCCTATTGAATGTTCTGGCCGCCACCAACCGTCCGATGATGTTGCGTGACATTGCAAAAGGGGCGGGGATGCCCGCCGCCAAGGCGCATCGTTACATGGTGAGTTTTCTTCGCATCGGGATTGTCGAGCAGGACAGCAGCAGCGGCCGCTACGATCTGGGTGCTTACGCGCTGGAACTGGGGCTTTCCGGACTCGGCCGCCTGGACCCGGTCCGTCTGGCCGGGCCCATCCTTGAGTCGCTCTGCGAGGAAATCCACGAAACGGTTGCGCTCGCCGTCTGGGGCAATCATGGGGCAACGATCGTTCGCATCGTCGATGCCGGCGGCCCGATCACCATCACGCTGCGCGCCGGGACCGTTTTGCCATTGTGTAATTCGGCAACCGGGAGAGCCTTCGCCGCCTTCTACCGTTCGCCATTCCTGAAACACATGCTGGACAAGGAGCTCACGGAAATCTCCGAGACCAGCAAGACAGCCATTACGACGGTTCGCCGGCAGCTCGAGAAAAACCTGACAGATATTCGCTCACACGGCATCAGCCGTGCTTCCGGTAGCCTCACCCCTGGCATCAACGGCTTCAGCGCCCCGGTATACGATCACACCGGCACCATGGTCGCGGCGATTACCTCACTGGGAACCATCGGTGACTTCAACGTGGAATGGGACAGCCCCGTCGCCAAGGCCATGCTTGAGGCTGCGCAGGCGCTGTCTCACCGACTGGGCCATGGCGGCCTGCCGGAGTGACTGCTTAATTATCCCGGCCGTCGATCATTGCTCCGGCGACGGAAATCTGCTTCTGCAGGCGTTGCCGGCGGGTGATCAGGAAAGAGACAAAAACGAGCAGCACGCAGCCCTCGACAAACAGGGTCTGGCCCGCTCCGAAGCCAGCGGCGACAAAGCCGGCAAGCAGGCCACCCAGCGCATCGAACCCGAAGCGGGCCGAGGTAAAGAATGAAACGATGCGGCCGCGCAGTGCTTCCGGCGCCGCAGTTTGCAAGAGCATATTGATCCCGACATTGCACACCGAGATGCCGAAGCCAAGGCCAACCATGGCGCAAAGCGCGAGTGGCAGCCAGGTGGCCAGCGAAAAGAGCAGCAACGATACGGCACTGATCGCCACCCCGGCGACCACAGCGGACATCACGGCCGATGCCGACTTTCGCATCGCGAGAAAGACCGTAGACGCAAAAGCACCACACCCGGCCGCCCCCCACAGCCAGCCCAGCGTTGTAGCATCGCCGGCAAAAACGTCACGGGCAAAGACCGGCAACAACACGGCGTAGGCCGAGGCGGTCAGATTCAGGGCGATGAGTGTGATGATCAGCATGCGGACCACCCAGGTTCGCCAGGCGAACACGACACCTTCCTTGAAAACCTGACCGACCGAGCCTTGGGCGCGCAGCGGCGGCTGGCCGCGCACGAGCAGGATGGCAACGATCAGCGCCAGGAAGGAAAATCCGTTGATCGCAAAGCAGAAAGCTTCCGATGTCAGACCAAGGAGCAGACCGGCAATCGGTGGGCCAATGAAACGGCCGGCATTGAAGAGCATGGCATTGAGGGCCAGCGCATTGGGCAAGTCGTGGCGGCTACCGACGAAGCTGCCGATCAACGACTGACGCAATGGCGCATCGAAACTGCTCAGGGTGCCGAGGATCAAGGCCATGAGTACAATGAAACCGGTGCCTATCATGTCCATCCAGCACAGCCCGGCGAGCACGAATGCCTGCACCGCCATCAACGACTGCACGCCGACAAGCCATTTTTTCTTGTCATGCTTGTCGATCCACGCACCGGCCAGTGGCCCTACCAGCAATTGCGGAATCAGCCCGCAAAAAGCCGTGATACCGAGCAGCGCGGCCGACCCGGTCAATCGATAGACCAGCCAGGCCAAAGCCACCTGTTGAATCCAGGAACCAAGAATAGAAATGGCTTGACCGGCAAAATAGAGGCGGAAATTTCGATGCGCCAGAGCCCGCATCCCGGCTGGCAGAGCCACGTCTAGCGCCCCGTCGCCATGGCAAGACAGAACGCGACACCGAACAAACAAGTGCCGGTAGCGACGATGCAACGGGAAGCGACAGAATGGACAACTGGCATGGTGGTTGACGATCAGAATTCAGCGAAACGCATACCGGCACAAGCAAGTGCCGGCCACTACCACCAAGAGTTTAGCCGACTGCCACCCCAGATTCGTCAGGGCATTTTCGACAGGCGCACATTCAATTCATCGATAACCGCCGACCAGTCGGCATCCTCGATGATTTCTTCCTTCAGGAAGGCGCGCTGGGAGGCAGTCCAGAAAGATGCGCGATAAAGCGCCACGCCGCTATCCAGCGGACGATGACTGGCAATGAAACTATCGATCGCCGCCGGCTCGTCCGGCAAACCAAGCTGGGCAAACAGGTTGTCCATTGTGTGCAAGCTGGCATTCATGTGAGCTCCTGACCCGGCTGTCCAAATGACGATCCGGATAAGTTCGATGGCCGGCAAGCCGAACAGTTCAATCGCAAAAAATCAGCGATATTCGGCGGCAGGCCTAAGTTTTGCTCAGAACAAGCCGTGAACAATGTCAGGTGACAAGCGTTCATCGGAGGCAATCATGAAATATCACTGCACAGCCGAAACAGACCTTGAAGAACTCATCGGTCACGAATGCATCGACGAAAAAGGCGCACGCTTCGCCTACGGCCCGGTCCCCCTGGCCATGCTCAAAGACGAAGAACTGGTCCTGGAAAACAGTGCCGCCCTGCCGGTCATGATGGCAGCAAAACTCCATGCCCTGAGCGTCTCCTTGTTCATCGCCGAAATCGCGGTGCGCATACCGGCCGGCGAACACTTCCGGCTGGTGCTGCAATAGCGGCAATTTTTTCCTGCACGAATGGCTGCAAGACAACGAATCCCGTCCTATTGCAGCCAACAGCCGGTTATGATCCCATTCCAAGGAAAATGGACCACTGAAATATTTGCAGTCGCGGGAAGTACCCGGCCAAAAACAAAAAAGCCACTCCGAAGAATGGCTTAACTGTTTGATTTTACTGGTGCCCCCGAACGGAATCGAACCGCTACCTGATGATTACAAATCAACTGCACGACCTTCATGCTACGGGGGCCCAAGCAATGGGGCGCGATTATAGCTTGAACCTTCAAATTTCGACATGAACAAGCTGACCAATCCATTCGAGATCGCCCGCGAGACCTTGCGCCTTTTGGCTGGTCGCCGCATCCCGCCGTCGCCGGAAAATTACCAGACGCTCTACCACGAGATTGCCGGGACCAAGCCAAGCGCCAGCGCATTTCCGGAGTCCGAGCTGCGCTCATTGGCCGCCGCCCTGCCCAAGGCTTCGCCCGACCAGCTGCGTCTGGCCAGGCAACTTGACGATGCCGTCAAGGCAGCCAACTGGGACGATTACAAAAAGCATCTGGGCGACTTTGTGGCCGGCCTCGCCGAAGCACAAAAACTGGCCTGGTCCGATGTCATCAGCGACCTGCTCCGTCTGTGGGACGCCAAGCATCCCGGGCTGACTTCAGCGCGCAAGAGGGAGTCGCTCGAACACGTATTGGCGAGCAGCGGCGCCAACCCGGAAATATTGTTCAACCGGATGCAGAATCTCCTGCGCTCATGGGGGCAGGGCAAGGAGCCGGACGCCCTCCCGCCAGCCGACACTGGCATCGCCGAAACAGCGCCAGCTAACGCGCCAGCTACCGCGCCGGCCACAGCAACAACGACCGACCTGCTGCCCGAACTGCGCGAACTGTTTGCCTTTACGCTGGAAACCGCGATGGCTACTCAGCTGGTGGAAAGCCCGCAACTGTCGGCCGACGCCAAGGTACTGGCCCAGGATATCCGCACGGCAGGCAGTCCAGCCCAGTTGCAGGAATTCCTCACCCGACTGAAGCGTTTTGCCTTCAAACTCGAACTGCTGGCCGAAGACCAGACCGAACTCCGCCACAGCCTTCTCGGCCTTCTCCGCCTGCTCGTCGGTAACATCACCGAGCTCGTGCTCGACGACCACTGGCTCCACGGACAAATCGACGTCGTCCGCGAAATCATCGACAAGCCACTATCGCAGCGCGCCCTTGATGACGCCGAACGGCGCCTCAAAGAAGTCCTCTACAAACAGAGCCAGCTCAAGGCCAGCCTCTCGGAAGCCCGTGAAGCGATCAAGCATATGCTGGCCGGCTTCGTCGATCAGTTGGCCGACTTCGCCGACGCGACTTCCGACTATCACGACAAGATTGAAAGCTGTGCCGAAAAGATCAATTCGGCCAACGACATCTCGGAACTGGGCACGGTCCTCGACGAAGTCATGCGCGAAACCAGGACCATCCAGATCAACGCCCAGCGCTCCCGCGACGAGTTGCGAAGCACCCAGCAAAAAGTGCAGGAATCGGAAGCCCGCATCAGTGAACTGGAGCGCGAACTCGAAACCACCAGCGACCTGGTCCGCCACGACCAGCTCACCGGCGCCCTCAACAGGCGCGGCCTCGAGGAAATTTTCGCCAAGGAAGCGTCACGGGCAACACGCCACGAAACCTCGCTGTGCGTCGCCTTGATCGACATCGACAACTTCAAGAAACTCAATGACTCGATGGGTCACGACACCGGCGATCAGGCCCTCATCCACCTCGCCACCATCTGCCGGGAAACCCTGCGCCCCCAGGACACCGTCGCCCGCTACGGCGGCGAAGAGTTCATCATCCTGCTCCCCGACACCCCGCTCGACGACGCCGTCAGCGCCCTCACCCGCCTGCAGCGCGAATTGACCAAGAAGTTTTTCCTGCACGCCAACGACAAGGTGTTGATTACCTTTAGTGCGGGGGTGACGCAGATGAATGCCGAGGATACTCAGGCGACGGTGATCAAGCGGGCGGATGACGGGATGTACAAGGCCAAGCAGACGGGCAAAAACAGAGTGGTCAGCGAATGAAAGCCGTCATCCTGGCCGGTGGACTGGGCACCCGGATTAGCGAGGAGTCTCATCTAAAGCCAAAGCCGATGATTGAAATCGGCGGCAAACCGCTCATCTGGCACATCCTCAAAATCTACTCAGCCCATGGCATCAACGACTTTGTCATTTGCCTTGGCTACAAGGGCTATATCATCAAGGAGTACTTCGCGAACTACTTCCTTCACACCTCCGACGTCACCTTTGACCTGAAGAATAACCGGATGGAAGTTCACGAAAAACACGCCGAGCCCTGGCGCATTACCTTGGTAGACACCGGAGAAACCACGCACACGGGTGGACGACTGAAACGTATTCGTCCATACCTCGAAGGCGAGACCGAATTCTGCTTTACCTATGGCGATGGGGTTGGCGACATCGATATCTCGGCGTCGATTGCATTCCATCGCCAGCAAGGAAGCCTGGGTACCATTACCGCCGCCACACCACCAGGGCGCTTTGGCACAATTGAAACCCAGGGCACGCTCGTCACCAGTTTCCGCGAAAAGGCCCAAGGTGCTGACGGCATGATCAACGCAGGCTTTTTCGTACTCTCCCCGAAAGTCCTGGATTTCATTGCCGACGACCAGACCGCATGGGAATCAACACCTCTCGAAACACTTGCTGAAATGCGGCAGCTTTCGGTCTGGCGGCATCATGGATTCTGGCAACCCATGGATACCCTGCGGGAAAAGAACCGCCTGGAAGAACTCTGGCAATCCGGCAAAGCCCCCTGGAAAACATGGTAAATCCAGACTTCTGGCCGAACAGACGCGTATTTCTTACCGGTCATACGGGCTTCAAGGGAAGTTGGCTTGCGCTCTGGCTACAGCACCTCGGCGCCCAGGTGACCGGCTTCGCGCTACCACCGGCGACACAACCCAATTTGTTTGAGCTTGCTGCCGTCGCCGATGGCATGACATCGATCATCGGCGACATTCGCGACCTGCCGCACCTGCAACAAGCCATCTCTGCAAGCCAGCCACAGATCGTTCTCCACCTGGCGGCCCAGGCCCTGGTAGGGGAAGGCTATCGCGATCCGCTTGGCACCTACACCACCAATGTCATCGGCACGGCCAACGTCCTTGAGGCCGCTCGCGGGACGAAAGGCGTTCAGGCCGTCGTCATCGTGACCAGCGACAAATGCTACGAAAACAAGGAATGGCCGAGACCGTATTGCGAAGGCGACCCCCTTGGTGGGCACGATCCCTACAGTAGCAGCAAGGCCTGCGCCGAACTGGTCACCGCCTCATACCGCAACGCCTATCTAGCTGGGTCGGGGATTGCGGTGGCCAGCGCCCGGGCCGGAAATGTATTCGGTGGCGGCGACTGGTCTCCCGATCGACTTGTTCCAGATCTGCTGGCCGCATTTTCTGCCGGCAACCCTGCTCTGTTGCGCAATCCGCTTGCCTGCAGACCCTGGCAGCACGTACTGGAGCCGCTAGCCGCTTATCTGCACCTGGCCGAACGAATGATCGACGATGCTTCGCTGGCAAGAGCCTGGAACTTCGGCCCGAACGAAAGCGACTGCCTCACCGTGGGAGCAATCGCCGACCGACTGGCCAAACACTGGGGCAATGAAGCCTCGTGGCGAACGGCAGCTGGCAATTTCCCCCATGAAGCGACGAATCTTCGCCTTGACTCGTCACAGGCACACAGCCTGCTCGGCTGGCATCCCCAATGGCGCCTTGACGCTGCCCTGTCAGCCACTGTTTCCTGGCACAAGGCCTGGCTCAACGCTGAAAACATGCATGACGTCACGCTCCACCAAATCAAGCAATTTACTGATCATGCCAACGCCTGATACAGATCGAACAGCCCTCCTTGAACAGGTTCGTGCCTACGCCCGCAAAAAACTGGCGCCGTCGGCATTTATTCCCGGCCAGTCAAGCATTCCCCCTTCCGGCAAGGTGCTGGGCCCCGAGGAAATTGTGAATCTGGTGGATGCCTCCCTTGATGCCTGGCTCACCACGGGACGTTTCAACGACGCTTTTGAAAAAAAACTGGCTGCTTACCTGGGTGTGACGCACGCGCTGACATGCAACTCGGGCTCCAGCGCCAATCTCCTAGCACTGACCGCACTGACCTCCCCCTTGCTCGGCGACCGGGCGCTGCAGCCGGGTGATGAGGTCATCACTGCCGCAGCTGGGTTTCCCACAACCGTCAATCCGATACTGCAAAACAATCTGATTCCGGTCTTTGTCGACAGCCAGATCCCGACCTACAACCCGAGCCTTGAATCCATCGAAGCGGCAATCTCCGAAAAGACCAGGGCCATCATGCTCGCCCACACCCTGGGCAACCCCTTCGCAGCCGAAGAAGTCCGTGCCCTGGCGGATCGCCACAAGCTCTGGCTGATTGAAGATTGCTGCGATGCTCTCGGTTCGACCTATCAAGGCAAAAAGACTGGTCGCTTTGGCCATCTAGGCACCCTCTCCTTCTACCCGGCGCATCACATCACAATGGGTGAAGGGGGTGCCGTATTTACCTCGGATCCGCTACTCAAGCGCATCGTCGAATCCTTCAGGGATTGGGGGCGCGATTGCTGGTGCCAGCCAGGCTGCGACAACACCTGCGGCCGTAGATTCGACTGGCAACTAGGCGGCCTGCCGGCAGGCTACGATCACAAGTACATTTACTCACACCTCGGCTACAACCTGAAAATCACCGACATGCAGGCTGCAGCAGGCTTGGCACAGCTCGACCGCCTTGACGAATTCATTGCGGCTCGCAAGCAAAACTTCATCGAACTACATGCCCGACTGTCCGGGCTGGAGGATGTGCTCATCCTGCCGGAAGCCACCGCACACAGCGATCCATCCTGGTTTGGTTTCCCGGTAACACTACGCGACGACACTGTTTTCGACCGCGTCTCTTTGGTGCGCTATCTCGACCAGCACCATATAGGCACGCGATTGCTGTTCGCCGGCAACCTGACCCGCCAGCCCTACATGGCCGGCCGCCAGTTCCGCATTGCAGAAGACCTGAACAACGCGGACCGGATCATGGAAAAAACATTCTGGCTGGGGATTTGGCCGGGCATCCGCAATGAACACCTCGACTTTGTCGCAGAAAAATTGAGAAACTTTTGCAAACCGACGTTTTAATCGTGAAACTGGCGGGCAATAAGATGCCGTCTTGGCCAACCCATTTTTGATCGAAAGAAATCCGATGTTCGATGGCAGCAATATTCTGATCACTGGCGGCACCGGCTCATTTGGACAGAAGTTCGTCGCCACCCTGCTCAGCCGGCACAAGCCACGTCGAGTCATCGTCTATTCACGGGACGAACTGAAGCAATACGAGATGCAGCAAAAGTTCCAGCAGGAACAAATGCGTTTCTTTATTGGCGATGTCCGGGATGCCGAGCGCCTTCGGCAGGCCACGCGGGACGTCGATTTCATTGTCCATGCGGCTGCACTCAAGCAAGTCCCGGCGGCTGAATACAACCCCAGCGAATGCATCAAGACCAATGTGGGCGGTGCCGAAAATGTCATTTCTGCGGCCATCGCCAATGGCGTCAAAAAAGTCATCGCCCTTTCCACAGACAAGGCGGCCAGCCCGATCAATCTCTACGGCGCCACCAAACTTCTCTCGGACAAGCTCTTTGTGGCAGCCAACAACACGGTCGGCAAGCAGGACACGCGATTCGCCGTCGTCCGCTACGGCAATGTAGCCGGCTCCCGGGGTTCGGTCATGCCGCTGTTCCAGAAACTGGTCAGCGATGACGCGGACGAAATCCCCATCACTGACCCCCGCATGACACGCTTCTGGATCACCCTCCAGGAAGGCGTCGATTTCGTCATGAAATCGTTTCAGCGCATGCATGGTGGGGAGCTTTTTGTGCCCAAGATTCCGTCGACCCTGATTACCGACATTGCCGAAGCTGTCGCTCCGGGCAAGCCACTAAAGATTATCGGCATCCGGCCAGGTGAGAAACTCCATGAACTCATGATTTCGCGCGACGACAGCGCGCATACCTTTGAGTTTGCCGATCACTATGTGATCACACCGTCCATCCGATTCGTCAACAGTGGCAGCTACGAAACCAACGGTCTCGGCGAAACCGGCACCCCCGCCCTTGAAGGCTTCAAATACGCCTCGGACAGCAATCCGGTATTCCTCAGCGTTGCCGACATCCGTACACTGAGCAAGATGACGGCATGATTCCCTATGGCCGACAAAGCATCGACGAGGCCGACATCGATGCCGTCGTCGCCAGCCTGCGCTCAGCCTGGCTAACCCAGGGGCCGCAAGTTCCGGCCTTCGAGCAGGCGGTAGCCAAGTACTGCCAGTGCGCACATGCCGTCGCCGTCAGCAACGCTACGGCAGCCCTGCACCTGGCCTGCCTTGCACTCGACATCGGGCCGGGTGATGTGGTGTGGACCAGCCCCAACACCTTTGTCGCCTCGGCCAACTGCGCGCGCTACTGCGGCGCCGAGGTCGATTTCGTGGACATCGACCCGGACACGCTGAACATGAGTGTCCCGGCACTGGCCGACAAGCTGGCTGCGGCGAGCCAGGCGGGGCGCCTGCCCAAGGCCATCATCCCGGTCCATTTTTCCGGCCGCTCGTGCGACATGAAGGAAATCGCCCGCCTGGCACGCCAACACGGCATTCACATCATCGAGGATGCTTCGCACGCCATCGGCGCCAGTCATGCCGGGCGACCGGTCGGTTGCTGCGAATATTCGGACATCACGGTCTTCAGCTTTCATCCCGTCAAGATCATCACCTCCGGCGAAGGCGGAATGGCGCTGACCGGCAACCCGGAAATCGCCGCCCGCCTAACCCGACTGCGCAGCCACGGGATCAGCCGAGATCCCTCGGTGATGACCAGTCCGCCGGACGGCGACTGGTATTACCAGCAAATCGAACTCGGCTTCAACTATCGGATGACCGACATTCAAGCCGCTCTCGGCCTCAGCCAGCTAGCAAAACTGGCGTGCTTTGTCGAAAGGCGAAGGCAGCTCGCCGAGCGCTATACAAAACACCTGGCGCGACTCCCGCTCATCCTGCCCATGGCCAGCGATAGCTCAGCCTGGCATTTATACGTTGTCCAGCTTCCCGGTTCAGCCGATTGTCGCCAGCGCATTTTCGACAAAATGAGAGCGGCCGGCATCGGCGTAAACGTCCATTACATACCGGTACACCGGCAGCCGTACTACCGCAACCTGGGCTTCAACGACGGCGATTTCCCGACAGCCGAAGCCTATTACCGGCACGCCCTCACGCTTCCCCTTTATCCTGACCTGACTGACAGCGAACAGGACACCGTGATGCAGGCACTGGAAACCATGCTGGTTACCGAAGGATTTTGAGCGATGGGATCGCCCCCAAACACCTTCTTCCCGATTGATTCTTTTCCCGGCAACACCCAGCATGCCGACAATCTGGCGATGCGCCCATGCCCGCTTTGCGCCGGCGAGGATCACCGGCAGATTCTGGAACTCACCGATTTCCAGTTCTTCACCGATTCGGCCGGCATACCCAAGCGAGCCACCCTGCGCCAGGTTCAGTGCCGGCATTGCCTGACCCTCTTCCTCAACCCGTGCTATACGCTCCAGGGCTTTGCGCATCTTTTTGCCGAGGCCGGAAAATCCTACGGCTCTACGGCCTTGCGACCCGGCGAGCAAAGAGCATGGCTAGCCATGCGCGATCTTCTGGCGCCCGGCACCGTCATTCTCGACGTCGGTTGTTATGAAGGAAGCTTCCTCGCCAGCCTGCCGGACAATTTGCTACGCCAGGGCGTCGATATCGATAGCCCGGCTATCGCTCGCGGCCGGGCACGCCACCCGGATATTGAGTTGGTTCACAGCGCCTTTGACCAGTTTCCCCTCTCGCGCCAGCCTCAGCTCATCACCCTCTTCCACGTTCTCGAACATCTGCCGGAGCCGGCTGCGGTACTCGCCCGACTCCATGCCATCGCCGCCCCCGAGGCCCGTCTGGTGATCGAAGTTCCAGTCCTTGAACATGGCGACACCAACGATATCAACGGATTTTTCTCGGTCCAACACATCACCCACTTCAGCCGCCACACCCTGTCCGGGCTATTGGGCATTGCCGGCTGGAAAATCATCGAAGCCGAAAAGATCGAGGGTTATAACGGCTATCGCGTCCTCGCCGAAAAGACAGATCGGCAAGACCCTCCGCACGGCAACCCGGCGGACATCGCCCGGCTCCAGGAAATCCTCGCCTGCTGGCACAAGGCGCACCGATCCGTGGAAGACAAACTCGCCAGACTGAGCGAGGCGTTGAAGATTGTGATCTGGGGCGCCGGCTTGCATACCGAATTTCTTTATCAGACCAGCAGCCTGTTTTATCCGTCCGAACGGCGCTTCCTGCTGGTAGACAGCGATCCGATCAAGCAGGGCCAGTCCTGGCGCGGCATTCCGATTAAAGCTCCTGACGCCATGGCCGATATAGACTGGAGTGAAGCTCGACTGGTCATTTCCTCATACGGTGGTCAGCCGGCAATGATCAAGGCGGCGCGCGAAGCCGGCATTCCTGACAATGTGCTGATCCCTCTCTACAACGAAATCCATGTTTACTGACAGACCCGCATGATGACGAAATCCCCTTGCACCGTTGCTGACCGTGTCGCCGCCTACCTGGCGCAAACCGGTATCGAGCGGGTTTTCGTTTATCCGGGCGGAACGATAGCCCCGCTGATCAACGGATTCATCCGGGCCGGCGTCGGCATCGAGGTTTTCAAGCACGAACAGGGTGCCACCTACGCCGCACTCGCCGTCGCCCGCCTGACGGGTCGCCCTCAGGTGGTCATGGTCACCTCCGGCCCCGGCGTGACCAATGCCGTCACTCCCCTGGCTGACGCCTACTACGACTCGACCCCGCTCCTCCTGATCACCGGCCAGATCGGCACTGGCGACCTGTGTTCGGGACGGAAAGTCCGCCAGCGAGGCTTCCAGGAAGTCCCCGTGCTTGATCTGGTAAAGCCCATCTCCAAGGCGGCCTGTTGCCCGCTCACCGCCGATGAGGCGCTGGCGAGCCTGCCCGCCCTGCTGTCCATGGCGACCAGTGGCCGTCCCGGCCCCGTCGTTCTCGACTTCCCCATGGATGTTCAGCGCGCCGCTTGCCACGAAGATGCCCCCATGGCCACGCTCCCGGCGACGATGCCAGCGCCCGTTGAAGATTCGCCCAGTCTTGGCGAGATTGCCGACGCCATGGCCAGTGCCCGTCGCCCCCTCATCCTGCTCGGCCATGGCGCACTGCAATCCGGCCGCCACATACTGTTCCGCCAACTGGCCGAAGCTGCCAACGCCCTGGTCGTCTGCACACTGCCTGGCCTGGGGGCTTTTGCCAGCGACGATCGCCGTTTCCTCGGCTTTCTTGGCCACACCGGCCACGGCGCCGCGAACCATGCCGTCCATGGCGCCGACTTTCTGCTTGCCCTGGGCACACGACTCGATGTCCGACAAACCGGCACGCTGACCCAATCATTTGTTCCAGAAGGAAAAATCGCCTGGATCAATAACGACCCGGAAGAGCTCGCCTTCCCGAGAATCAAGGTCGACTGGGCCATCGAAGCCGACCTCGGGCACGTCATTGAAGCCATACTCGGCAAACTGCCAAAACAAATCGGGATCAAGTACAGCGAGTGGCAAGACCGCTGCATCGCCGAACATGAGCGCGGCGAAGACGACGCTTTCCCGGCGGAGGGCGATGGACTCTATCCAAGGGAAGTCCTGCGCTCCCTGGGC
>CAIYYE010000119.1 GCA_903930395.1 uncultured beta proteobacterium | reverse complement strand
GCCCTGCCCGGCTCGACACTGATCGAATTCGGTGTCGACTGGTGCCCGCATTGCCAGGCCGCCCAGTCCTTCATTGAGGCGGCCCTGCAGGCCTGCCCCGATCTCCGCTTCCTCAAGCTAGAGGACGGCCCGGGCCGTCGGCTGGGGCGCAGTTTTCGCGTCAAGCTGTGGCCGACGCTGATCCTGATGCGCAATGGTCAGGAAATTGGCCGCGTCGTCCGGCCGGTCAGTACGCCGGAAATCAGCGAGCTGCTGAGCAGCCGCTGAAACAGCTCAAGCCGCTTGTCGGCGTCGCTGCCAGGCGGCCAGTTCGGCTGGCTCGATGAAGGTTTCCAGCCGGTTGATATTGCCTGGCAATTGCCGACCTTCCCACTGCTCGGTGGCCCAGCGTTTGACATTGGCGTGCAGTTCGCCATGTTCGATGGCATGGGCCAGGGCGACTTCGGCTGCATGCACCGCATCGTCGCCGTGGGCCAGGGTGAGTGCAGCTTGATGCAGGCTCAGCGCTTGTCTGTCGTTCATCTTTGCCTCCGGAGTGGTCTGCTCCAATGTAGCAGAATGTCCGCCGGCTGGCAGCGGGCCTCAGATCATCGCGCCATTGATCGAGATAACCTGCCCGGAAATGTAGCCTGCCCGGTCGGAGGCGAGGAAGGCGACGAGATCAGCGACCTCTTCCGGCTGGCCGGCGCGCTTCATCGGCACCAGAGTCTTGATCGCCTCAGCATCGAAAGCGCCTTCTATCATGTCGGTGGCAATGATGCCCGGTGCCACGGCATTGACCGTGATGCCACGGCTGGCCAGTTCCAGCGCCAGCGATTTGCTGGCCGCGTGCAGTGCGCCCTTGGCGGCGGAGTAATTGACCTGGCCCCGGTTGCCCGTGATGCCGGCAATCGACGAAATGGTGACGATGCGGCCCCAGCGGGTGCGGATCATCGGCAGGGTCAGCGGCTGGGTGACGTTGAAAAAGCCGTTCAGCGAAACGTCGAGTACGGAATCCCACTGCTCGCCGCTCATGCCCGGAAAAACAGCATCGGCATGGATGCCGGCGTTGTTGACCAGGATCTGGATGGCGCCCGGTTCGAGCAGGATTTCGAGTGCGCCGGCCGTTGCGCTGCGGTCGGTGATGTCAAAGGCGACAGCTTCGGCACTGCCGCCTGCGCTGATGATATCGCCGACGATGGCGGCTGCTTTTTCCAGGCTGCGGTTGGCATGGACGATGACGTGGTGGCCGTCAGCGGCGAGGCGTTTGCAGATCGCCGCACCGATGCCGCCGCTGCCACCGGTGACGAGGGCGCGTTTCATGACATTTCCTTTTTCACGGATTTTTCCGGTCGACCATGGCTGCGTCGAGCACCACGGCGGCCCGGCCGGCAAGCAGGCAGCGACCGGTGTGGCTGAGCGAGAACTGGTAGAGGATGTTGTTGGTGTCGCCGGAAAGGCGTTCGGCCAGCACCTCGAGCTCACCCGGCAGGTCGTCGAGACGGGCGACATGCAGGCTGACGCTGCGTACGCTGGTCAGGTAACCCTGGCGTGGCGAGTCGTCGGCATTGGCCAGCAGGGCGCCGTGGATGGCCATGGCCTGGGCGGCGTACTCGATGCCGTTGGCAGCGCCCAGCCGACCGTCGGCGCGCAGCGGATTGGCTGGATCGGTATGGCTCGTGGTGCGGCAGGTGATGCTGATTTCCGACCATTCGGTGACTGCATCCAGCAGGCACATGCTGCCTTGGTGCGGGATGTGGGCGGCGATCCAGGCGTGGTCTAGCACGGCTCGATGTCGACCATCAACTGCATGGGCGGAAGGTAGTCGATGCAGACCTTGCCGCTCTCGCCCCGGGCCAGTTTGCGCAGGAGCGGC
The DNA here is from genome assembly GCA_903930395.1 of uncultured beta proteobacterium. Lineage (GTDB taxonomy): Bacteria > Pseudomonadota > Gammaproteobacteria > Burkholderiales > Rhodocyclaceae > Azonexus. The sequence continues at coordinate 5,782 of CAIYYE010000119.1, read as the reverse complement.
AGCGCCCGCAGGGCCGGGATGGAGGTGCGCAAGGATTCCAGTTCGCTGTCTGCCAGCAGCATGGCCGGATCGTTAACGGGCGTCACCGAAATCGATGCTAGCGAGCGCTCACTGCGTTCCAGGGTAAGCAAAAGCGCTATACCTGCGACATCCGGTACCGGACGCTTGGCAAACAATGGTTCCGGATATTCACTGTCGTAGGCGATCAGCAGGGTCGGCTGGCGGTCGACAAGGACCTGCCCCAGTGCATCGAGCAGGCCGGCACCGAAGCTCGCATCGTAGGCGCAGATGACCTGGCAGGGTGCCATCGCCCCGGTGGCGATACCCCAGTAACCGGCCGCGGCGTTATGGACCGAATTGTGGAAGCGGGTCGGCGAAATCTGGCGGTCGTCGGTCGCCAGTTGCTCGCACAGGGCGTGGCAGTTATGGCCATCGGCGCCGGAAGCAGAAAAGACGGTGGCCAGCGTCGCGACATCAGCCCCGGCATGGGCCGCAGCTTCGAGGCCAAGGGCCAGCGTCAGCTTGACGACGCGGCTGGCGCGGCGACGTTCGGCCGGCGGCAGGAGGCCGGGTGCCGGCAAAACGGAGGGCGCCGCGATCAAGGCCGATTCGCCGCGCAGGACGCTGCGGGCGGTTGGCCAGTCCGGCAGGCCGGGGGCGAGGAATCCGATGCCTTCTATCCAGGCGGTCAGTTGTTTGCTCATGGCGCGATACCCAGAATCAGGCTGCAATTGCTGCCGCCGAAGCCGAAGGAATTGGTCAGGGCTCGGCGCACTTTCCCGTCACGGCTTTTCAACAGGTAATCGATGGGAATTGCCGGATCAATCTTTTCTGTGCCCGGGCTGCCGGGCAGGAAAGCCTGGGTCAGCGTCAGTGCACAGATCACCGCTTCGACGGCACCGGCTGCACCCAGCGTGTGGCCGGTGGCACCCTTGGTCGAACTGCAGGGAATACGGTCACCGAACAGCGCACTGACGGCCTTGCCTTCGGCGGCGTCATTGGCTGGCGTCGAGGTGCCATGCAGGTTGATGTAATCGATATCGCCGGCACTCAGCCCAGCCGAGCGCAGCGCGGCGGCCATGGCCATCTTCGCGCCCAGGCCTTCCGGGTGGGGCGAGGACATGTGATAGGCGTCGCTCGACTCGCCGGTGCCGAGCAGCAGCACCGATCCGGGCGTTGGACTGGCGCAGCGTTCGAGCAGCGCGAAAGCAGCGCCCTCGCCGACCGAAATTCCATTGCGCGCCGCATCGTAGGGGCAGCAGGGTTGGGCCGAGGTCAGCTGGAGCGAGGCGAAGCCGTACAGCGTGGTCAGACACAGCGTATCGACACCGCCGACGATGGCCGCATCGATGCTGCCCAGTTCAAGCTGGCGGGCGGCTGCGGCGAAGACCTTGGCGCTCGACGAACAGGCTGTCGAGATGGCCATCGCCATGCCTTCCAGCCCGAAATAATCGCGGGTGAATTCAGCCAGCGAGAAGGAGTTGTGCGTCGTGCGGTAATGGAAGTCGTCGGGCAGCGCTCCGCTCTCCGGATCGCGCCGACGGTAGGCCAGTTCGGTCTGCAGAATGCCTGCCGTGCTGGTGCCGAGAAAAATTCCGACCCGTGTCCTGCCATAACGGGCAATCGCCTCGCGCACGCGCCCGGCAAAACCGTCCGTTTCCAGCCCCATCTGCGTCAGGCGGTTGTTGCGGCAATCGTAGGCGGCCAGCGATGCCGGCAATTTTTCGGCGTCCACCCCTGCCACCTCACCCATCCAGGTGTCGAGCCGGACGCTCTCGAAAGCGCATGGCGCCAGGCCGCTGCGCCCGTTGCGCAAGGCCTCGTGCGTGGCAGCAAGGCCGCGACCGAGGCAGGTAGTGGCGGTGTAGGCGGAAAGCAGCAGCGGAGTCACGGTGGCGCTCGATAGGATGTAGGATGGATTTTAGCAGAGGGGACCAATGGCCCTGCGGCCATCTTTGGTGCTGTGACCGGCCTTCTAGCTGCCAGGTCGTGACAAACAACTCCGATAACGCCCTTCAACCCGTTTGGCGAACCATTCAGTGGTCAGTTTGCGCGTGATCTTGGGGCTTTTCAGGTCGATCTGCGGCATGGCCTGCCTGGCCATGGGTCTTCCATTCCGCTCGGCCAACTCGAAAACGCGGTTGTAGAGCGGGCTGCGGCCGAAGGCCATGGATTTTTCGAGGAGCAGGTCACGGCGGATCTGCGGACGGCTCATGTCGAGTCGACCGGCGATGCCGATGGCGGCCTCCTCGACGCTACTCGCCAGCGTCGCCGGTTTGCCGTCTTCGTAACGCAGCAGGTCGCCATCCGGCGCCAGCGGTTTGCCGGATATCCTGCCGAGCGCTAGCTGGAAGGCGGCATTGCGGCTGCTGTAGCGGCCGGCGTTGAAGTCGGCGAAGCGGTAGACGATGTTGTCGTACGGCACTTCATAGTCGAGCAGGATGGCGCTGCCGAAATAGACGCCGCCGCGCCGTGTGAACACTTCGTCGCGGACCTTTTTCGGCATCGGGTAGGGGTAGTCGCGTTCCTTGACGTGTTGCGTCGCGAACTCGATGCTGACCTGCATCGGGCCACCGGTGCGCACCGGATTGTAGTCGGCGAATAGCTGGCGGCCGAAGGGCAGTTCGCCAATCATGTCCTCGAACAGGCTGTTGATCTGTCGCTCGGACTTCAAGGCATCGATGCGTTCGTTATAACTCCTGCCATCGGGCGAGGTCTTGCTCAGGGCGGCCGTGACGATGAGCGAGGGCACGCCATAGCGGCCGGCCCGGCTTTCCAGTTCGCGGCGGACGATGGCCGGCAGGCCGGGCACCGTCGGGTCGGCCTGAAAGCCCGATTCCTGCTCGATGATGGCGATGGCGGCGCAATAAGTCTGGGTGGCGTGTGGTACTTCCAGGATCCGGAAGGCCATATGCAGATCGCTCGCCCAGCCTTGCCTGTCCTTGGTCGAAGCGGGAATCAGCTGGACGATGCGCTTTTTGACCTCGGCTTCGGGCAGCGAGGTCGGCCACGCCGTGGCTGTTCTGCCGTCGGCCCGGCGCGCCATGTCGGGGGGCAGTGCTCCGCCCTCCTCGCCGCCTTCGTCGAACATCGAGCAACCGGCCAGCATGGCGAGCAGGGCTGCGGCGACGAGGGTCAGGCGGTTGGGCCGGGTCACTGTGTCAGGCCGGGACGCGGCAAACGAGCATGACGTTGGCGAAGGGTTTGCCGGCGTTCATCGGGTCCGTCTCGACCGTGAAACCGATGCTTTCAAGCAAGGCGATCCACTCGGTCAGGGTGCGGCAATGGAGGCGGGGCAGGCGGTGGCCACGCATGAAAGTGACTGCGTGGTCGACCCAGTTGCACAGGTGATACGGCAGGCCGGCCGAGGCGTCACCAACCCGGGTAAGGAACAGGCCGCCGGCCGGCAGCGCTGAGCGGATGCGCATGATCACGTCTTTCTGGTGGGCATGATCGACATAGTGCAAGGCATCGAGGATGGTGATGACATCGGCGCTGCCGAAGTCCGCTTTGGTCATGTCGCCCTGCTCGATGCGGAGGATGGTGTGGTCGGAGCCGAAGGCCCGAACGGCACGGTCGACATCCTTCTGCATCAACTCGATGCCCCGCAGTTGCAGTGGCTTGGGGGGCGCTGGCCAGCCCTTCGGCCAGTGGCCGGTTTCATAGAGCTTGCGGGCGGCAAGCAGCCAGGAAAACAGGCTGCCCTGGCCGCAGCCGAGGTCGAGGTAACGCCCTTCGGCAGGGAAAAGGCCGCGCCTGAGGATTTCCCGGAAGATGCTGTCGGAGGACAGCTTGCCGCGCGCGTAGTGATAGGCAAAATGACCGCTGCTGGCGAACGGCCGGCTGGCTTCATCGAGGAGTTTGCGGAGGATGGTTTGGCTCATGGGATGGCATCGGCCAGCGTGACGGGCTGGAGCCGACGTTCGCTGAGCAGGGCAAGAAGGCGTGGCAGGACGACGAGGATGACCGGCTGACCTGCCGGTGTGCGGGCAGCATGGCCATCGTGCAGAAGCAGGATGTCACCGGGCCCGAGGTCGCGGCTCAGGCGCTGGAAAACCGTGTCCGGGTTCCCGCAGCGGGTGTCGTAGGCGCGGCGCGTCCAGCTGGCGAGCCTCAGGCCGAGGCTATGCAGGACGGGGTCGAGGAAGGGATTGCGCAGCCCGGCCGTGGCGCGAAAGTAGCGCGGTGCCCGGCCGGTAATTTCGGTGAAGGTGGCCTGGGCAGCGGCAATGTCGGCCTTCATGCGGCCGGGGCCGAAGGTGGCAAAGGCTTTTGAATGCGCATCGCCATGGTTTTCAAGCTGGTGGCCCCGGGCGACGATTTCCTGGCAGAGCGCGGGGTTTTCCCTGGCCCGCCAGCCAATACAAAAGAAGGTGGCCTTGGCCTTGTGGACATCGAGCAGGTCGAGCACGCGTGGAGTGATTTCCGGGTCTGGACCATCGTCGATGGTGATGGCCACTTCGCGGCGGGCGGCGGCGCTGGCCGGCAGGCGGGTCAGGTTGGCCCCGAGCAAAGTCGTGCGCGGGAGCAGGCCGGCGGTGGTGATGATCACGTGATTGACGATCAGCGCCCCGAGCGCCCACGGCCAGAGGGACGGCGACACGAGGCAGCCGACCACGGCGGCGGCATGTGTGGCGAGTGTCATCTTGATGGCGAGGGGCGGCTTCCAGGGGGTCGGCATGTCAGGTGGCAAAATATCCGAGATCGAGGAAATGTTCCCACAAAAGCTGCCAGACCGGCCACTCGTGGCCGCCTGGGATGGTTTGCCGGGCAGGTGTCGGGAAACGTCCGGCGATGGTCGCCATGCCATCGGCGAAGCGGTCTTCAGTGCCATAGCCGATAAAGGCCGGCAGATTGTCAGGCACCTGTTTGAGCCAGCGGTAGACGCGGAATTCGGGGTCGTCCAGTTGTTCGGCGCTGGGTATCCAGGCGTCGATGCCGCCAGCGTTGGCGATGGGTTTGGTCGTCAGCCGACTGCCGGGATAGGGTGCGATCAGGCACAGGCCATCGACAGTGCCGGGCCGGTCGGCATTCAGGCTCAGGGTCAGCAGGCCGCCGAGCGAGATGCCGCCCAACCAGACGCGCTCGTGGTTTTGGCGGGCGGGCAGCACGATCTGGTCAAGGACGTCGGCGACGGCACTACCCTCGGAAATCGTGTCGAGGTCGAGCTCGACCGCGGCGATGTCGAGCTTCAGGCGACGTCGCTCGACGGCGCTGAAAAACCCTGCCTCGACAAAATCTTCCGGTTTCATGTAGGCGCCGGGCAGCAGCACGACCAGGTCCGGGGCGCCGGTTTCACGGCGCAGCGTACGCAGTGGGCGGCTCATGCCAGGGTTTCACGTGGAACGAAGGCGGCCGACAGGAGCAAGGCAAGAACGGCGCCCGGTCCGACCGTGACGCCGACGGCGTGGAGTACCGGGACGCTGGACAGCGCGAGTGTGCCGAAGCCGATGGCAGTGGTCAGGTTGGCGATGGCCATCGAGGCCAGGGTTGACGGATCGAGGTGGTGCTCGGTCCCGGCTCGGTCGAAGAACAGGGCGTAATTGGAGCCGACGGCGACGATCAGCAACATGCCGATCAGGTGCAGCAGATGTAGTTGTTCACCAGCCAGATGAATGCCGGCGATGACGATGACGACGGAGAGCAACAAGGGTAGCAGGACGGCGCCGAGACGACGGGCCGAACGCAGTGTGACGGCGAGCAGGGCGACGATGGCGACGAAGCCGGCCAGCGAAAGCAGGGTCGCTTCATCGAGATAGTCGTTGTAGAGCCGGTCGAACTC
>CAIYYE010000118.1 GCA_903930395.1 uncultured beta proteobacterium | reverse complement strand
TCGAACCACGGACACGCGGATTTTCAATCCGCTGCTCTACCAACTGAGCTAATTGGCCAAACGAGGGCGCATTATAGCGATGTCACTGCTGGTCTGCAACCAGCCAGCGTGGTTTTTGAGGACTCAGGTGCCGATCGGGGGAGACTGGCGATAGAGCTCCGAAAAATCATCCGGTGGCGGCGGGGGTGGCACTGGCGGATACCAGGCGGCGAAATCTACCCGCGCCACGGCGCCCCTGCCTTGAGGATTCGGCCGCAGGCTGGCCCGGGTGTCGTGTTGAACGGCGATTTCCTGAACGATGGCGAGCCCCAGGCCGCTGCCTTCGGTGGTGGCGTCATCGGCCCGATAAAAACGTTCGAAAACCAGTTCTGCCTGATCTTCGCTGATGCCGACACCGTTGTCTTCGACCTCGAGCAGCACGGTGGCCTGATGGACGATGACGCGACAGGTGACGTGCCCGCCGCTGGGGGTATAACGCAGTGCATTGTCGAGCAGGTTCTTGGCCAGTTCCCGCAACAGGAATGAATTGCCGACAATCATCGCGGACTTGTCGGACTCGAATCCGAGATCGATGTTTTTCTCGATGGCGACGGGAACCCAGTCGGAGACGACATCGCGGATCAGTTGCACAAGATCGAGGGGCTCATGTTTTTGCTGCGCTGCTTCGCCGCCCTCGGTCCGGGCCAGGGTCAGCAACTGATTGATGAGGCGACCGGCGCGGTCCACGCCCGTGGCGATCTGGTGGAGCGCGTGGCGCAGGGCCTCCGGGTCGGTTTCCCGAATGGCAAACTGGGCCTGGGTCTTGAGGCCGGTCAGCGGCGTCCGCATCTGGTGGGCGGCATCGGCGACAAAGCGTTGCTGGGCGGATACGCTGCGCTTCATCCGTTCGAGCATTTCATTGAAGGCTTCGACCAGCGGCTCAAGCTCCTCCGGAACCCGCCGGGTGCCGATCGGTGAGAGGTCATCCGGTTCGCGGGCCTCGATGGTCTGGCGCAGTCGGGTCAAGGGCCGCAAACCGCGCGACAGGCCGAACCAGACGAGCATGACGGCGAGCGGGATAATGATGAATTGCGGCAGGATGACGCTGGCGACAATCTTGTTGGCCAGCTGACTGCGCTTTTCGGTCGTTTCGCCCACCTCGATGAGAATCCACTGCGCACGGGCCATTTGCGTTTCGGCCAGGTAGGTATAGGCGAGACGCAGATCCTGCCCCTTGAAATCGGCATCGCGCATATAGACTTCACCGGGGACGGTAGCATTGTCCGGTGCCTGGGCCGAAGTCGGCAGGTCCTTGTCCCCGGCCAGCAGCTTTCCGCTCCCCGAGAGCACATGAAAATAGACACTGTCGGTCTCATCGGCCCGCAACATGGCCCGGGCCGAAGCCGGCAGTGACAACAGGGGCTTGCCATCGACCAGCTTGACCTGTCGCGCAATCGCCGTGACATGCTCGCGCAAGGCCTGGTCGTACGGGTAATTGGCGACGTTGTTGGCAAAATAGTGCGTGAACGCGATGCTGAGCGGCCAGACGAACAGCAGGGGCGCGAGCATCCAGTCGAGAATCTCGCCAAACAGCGAGCGCTCGGTTTCGGACACGGGGGAGGACGCGCTACTCGCCTTGCGGTCGCTCAAGGCAGTAGCCCAGACCACGAACGGTCGCAATCTTCACGCCGCCGGTTTCGATTTTCTTGCGCAGGCGGTGGACATAGACCTCGATGGCGTTGTGACTGACCTCTTCACCCCAGCCACACAGATGATCGACCAGCTGGTCCTTGCTGACCAGGCGCCCCATGCGACTGAGCAGGACTTCGAGCAAGCCGACTTCACGGGCAGAAAGCTCAAGGGATTCGCCATTGACCTGAGCGATGCGCCCGACCTGATCGTAGGTCAGTGCGCCGCACTGGATGGTCGGCGAGGTCCCGGCCGAGCGGCGGGTCAGGGCCCGAACCCGAGCCTCGAGTTCAGGCAGTTCAAAGGGTTTGACCATGTAATCATCGGCCCCGAGATCAAGACCCTTGACGCGATCACCCGTACCGTCGAGCGCAGTCAGGATGAGGACGGGCAATTGGCAATTGCGCGCCCGAACACGCTTGAGCACCTCGAGCCCGGAGAGCTTGGGCAAGCCGAGATCGAGAATGAGCAGATCGTAGGAAACCGTGAGCAGGGCGGTGTCGGCGTCCAGGCCATTGGCGGCCCAGTCTACGGCGTAGCCGCCCTGGCGCAGCGAGCGGGAAAGACCATCGGCAATGATGGTGTCGTCTTCAGCAATGAGAATGCGCATGTATTCGTTTTGGCCTATGCCGGCGTAAGATTTCTGTAAGTCTCTCGCACTATTCTGTTCGGGCTGTTCTCCTTTTATGGTCTTTGGAGTACGCGGCACTGCCGCTACTCAGGGGGTTGTCCGACCTGCACTGGACGGCCCCCTACCGTTTTTTCCCTCGCCCAAGTTCTACAGTCTATCAAATATTCTGCCCTGCGAATCCCGCAGTGCACAAGCTCGCCCGCGATTTAGCCGGCGAAGCACCGGATATTCCTCGTCCGACGAAAAACCCCAAAACGCTCACCAGATTCAGGACGAAAAAAAGCCCGGGCGAACCCGGGCTTTTTGCTGACGATTGCTCGTCGGATATTAGTGACCGCTGGCGCCGGAAGCACCGAGACCGGTTTCCGAACGCAGTTGCTGCGACGGATACAGGGCACGTTCCTTCTGGGCCTGAGCGGAGTTGTCCAGAATGGACACCAGCCAGATCGTGAAGAACGCAGCAGACATCGAGAAGATGGCGGCAGAGTTGTACGGGAACCAGGCGGAGCCCTTCGGGTTGCCCATGACGGCTTCCCAGACGCTGGCAGAACCAACGGTCAGGATCACGGCAGAGGCCAGACCGACGAAGCCACCGACCACGGCACCACGGGTGGTGCAGTTCTTCCACAGCACG
>CAIYYE010000117.1 GCA_903930395.1 uncultured beta proteobacterium | reverse complement strand
GCCGGCAGCCAGGCGGCGATGCTGCCGCGGCCGGGAATGAGCAGATCGGGCGCGATTTCGGCCAGCGGATGCAGCACGAAGGCGCGCAGGTGCAGGCGGGGATGCGGTAGCGTCAGGCGTGGCAATTCGAGAAACTGGTCGTTATAGAGCAGCAGGTCGAGATCGAGCGTACGCGGGCCGTTTTTGTCGGCACGGATGCGACCGAAACGCAGTTCGATGTCAAACAGGGCATCGAGAAGGGTTTCCGGGGCGAGCGTGGTTTCGAGCTGGGCGACGGCGTTGATGAATTCCGGCTGCTCGGTGATCCCGACCGGTGCTGTCCGGTAGAGGGAGGAGCCGTGCACGACCCGGCTTTCCGGCAGGTTGGCCAGGGCGCCGAAGGCAGCTCGCACAGTAGCCGCGGGGTCGCCAAGGTTGGCGCCGAGCGCGACGTAGGCGGTGTTCATTCCGGCGCGCTGTCCTGGCTGCCGCCGGCATTGGCCGGCTTTTTCTTGCGCCGGCGGCGCTTCTTGTCGCCGGCCTGCTCGGGCATGAGCATTTCCGCCCGCTCGTCGCCATCGACGCGCTGGAAGCGGGTCCACCAGTCGGCCAGTTCCATGTCGATCTCGCCGGATTCGGCGCGCAGCACGAGAAAGTCGTAACCGGCGCGGAAGCGTGGCTGTTCGAGCAGGGAATAGGGGCGTTTGCCCGCCCGCGCCTCGAAGCGCGGCTGCAGGGACCAGATGTCCTTGATATCGCCGGCGATGCGCCGGGTGATGGCGAGCTTTTCGCCCTGCACGTCGATGACCGTGTCCATTGCCTGATAGAGCGCCGGAATCTTGGCCTCGCCCTTGGCCTTGAGCTTTTCCCAGTGGGCCAGCACTTCGTGCCAGAGCAGGGTGGCGAACAGGAAGCCGGGCGACACGCCTTTTTCCTGGCGGATGCGGTCGTCGGTGTTTTTCAGCGAAAGCATCACGAACTTCTCGCCCATCGGCTGCTCGAGAATCACGTCGAGCAGGGGCAGCAGTCCGTGGTGCAGGCCTTCGTCGCGCAACTGGGTGATGCATTTGACCGAATGCCCGGAGGTCAGGAGTTTGAGCATTTCGTCGAAGAGGCGGGCGGCTGGCACGTTTTCGAGCAGGTCGGCCATTTCGCGAATCGGCTTCTTCGCTTCCGGATCGATCATCAGCCCGAGCTTGGCGGCGAGGCGGACGGCGCGCAGCATGCGGACCGGGTCTTCGCGGTAACGGGCGCGCGGCTCGCCGATCATGCGCAGGGTCTTCTGCTTGAGATCGCCGACGCCGTGGTGGTAGTCGATGACCGCTTCGGTCGCCGGGTCGTAATACAGCGCGTTGGCCGTGAAATCGCGGCGGGCGGCGTCTTCGGCGTGGCTGCCGAAGACATTGTCGTGGAGGACGCGGCCGTGTTCGTCGGTCTTCGTCTTCTCGTCGAGCAGGCCGCGGAAGGTCGTTACCTCCAGCGTTTCCTGGCCCATCATGACGTGCACGATCTGAAAGCGGCGACCGATGATGCGCGAGCGGCGGAAAGCGCGCCGCACTTCTTCGGGTGTCGCATTGGTGGCGATGTCGAAATCCTTGGGCACGGCGCCGATCAGTAGGTCGCGCACCGCGCCGCCGACGACATAGGCCTTGAAGCCTTGGCCTTGCAGGGTTT
>CAIYYE010000116.1 GCA_903930395.1 uncultured beta proteobacterium | reverse complement strand
TCACGCCGCTGGCCATGGCCGATGCCAAGAACGATACCGAGATGAAGAAACTGGCCACGACCAGCGGTTGCATGACCTGCCACGGCATCGAAAAAGACAAGCCCGGCCCGGATGGCCTCAAGCCCATCGGCCCGGCCTGGATCGACGTCGCCAAACAATACAAGGGCAAGCCCGGCGCCTCGGAATTCCTGACCCGCGTCGTCCTCGAAGGCTCGAACCCCTACAGCAGCCACTGGAAGGGCAAGGTCAGCGGTCTCTCCATGCCGCCCAATACCGTCGCCATCACCGAGGGCAATGCACGTCTGCTGGTGAACTGGATTCTGGCGCTCTAAGCGGCAATTCCCTGCCAGTCAAAACGAGCCGGCCTGCGTGGCCGGTTTTGTTTTTGCGGGTAGTCGTAACGTGCATTGTTATCAGCGCGTGCCGGCCGAACCATGCGGCCGATCAGTCGCTGCATTTCCCCAGCCAACCGAGCAAAGTCGCATACAGCTTTTGCGGTTCAACGGGCTTGCTGAGGTGCTCATTCATACCGGCAGCGAGGCAGGCTTCGCGATCGTCATCAAAGGCATTCGCCGTCATGGCGATGATGGGTGTAGTCTGGTTAAGCAAGCTGGCACGGATGGCTTGCGTCGCCTCCGTGCCGTTCATGACCGGCATCTGCATGTCCATCAGAATCAGGGCGTAATGGTTCTGGCAGGCCAGTTCGATGGCCTGCTGGCCATCCCCGGCAACATCCACCGCCAAGCCTGCATCTTCGAGCATCTCCCGCGATATTTCCTGAGTGATTGGCTCATCTTCCGCCAGCAGGATACGTGTGCCGGCATATTTGGCCAGCAACGCCTGCTCCGCCGAGAAGGTTTCAGCGCTTGCTGCTGGCACCATGACAGCGGGTTCGCGCTTCCTGAACGGAACAACGAACCAGAAGTTGCTGCCTTGCCCCGGGAAGCTTTCCACGCCGATTTCGCCACCCATGAGCGCGACCAGCCGCTTGCAGATCGCCAGGCCGAGTCCGGTGCCACCAAACTTTCTGGCCATGCTGTTGTCAGCCTGTTCAAAGGACTGGAACAGCCGCGACTGCGTATCGGCGTCAATACCGATGCCGGTGTCACGGACTTCGAAACGCACTTGCACCGACTCGCTTGTTTCGCCGACGGAGCGGACGCGCAGTTCGACCGTGCCCTGCTGCGTGAATTTGATGGCGTTGCCGACCAGATTGGAGAGCACCTGGCCAAGCCGCAAGGGATCGCCCTTGAGCGGTGCTTGAGCAAGCTCGGCGGACATGTCGCTAAGCAGGCGCAGACCTTTCTCCATGGCCTTGCACTCAAGCATGCTGACAACGCTTTCCACACTCTGACTCAAGCGCAGCGGCACGTCTTCAAGCACCATGCGGTCGGCTTCAATTTTGGAAAGATCGAGGATGTCGTTGAGGACAACCAGCAGACGTTCGGCGGAAATTTGCGCCTTGTCGAGCTGATCCAGCCCCTTGGGATCGACCATGCGTCGCTTGGCCATGTCGATCATGCCCATCACGCCGTTCATTGGCGTGCGAAGTTCGTGGCTCATGTTGGCCAGGAAGGTGCTCTTGGCACGACTGGCAGATTCGGCGGCAATCTTGGCTTCGACGAGAGCGGCAGTGCGCTGCACCACCTCCTGTTCAAGGTGCTCGCGGTGGTGCGCCAGTTCATTTGCGATCTGCATGCGTTCGGTGATATCACGGGCGAAGCCGACCGTGCCGAGCAGCTTGCCATCAAGTTCGACTGGTGACTTGTATGTTTCAAACCACTGGCGCAGGCCCTTGCCGTCGATGATTTCCTCTTCGACATTTTTCGCCTGCCCCGAAGCGAGAACAGCCCTGTCGTCAGCCAGATAGCCTTCAGCCAGTTCGGCCGGGGCAATATCGAAGTCGTTCTTGCCTACCAGATCGCTGGCGCTACGCGCTCCGAACAGTTTCACGAACTGGTCGTTCACGGCAAGGAAGCGGCTTTCGGTGTCCTTCAGCCAGACCGCGAAGGGGAAATTGTCGAGCAGGGCGCGCTGATAGCGCTCGTGCTGCTGCAACACCTGCTCGGCATTCTTGCGCTCGGTAATATCGTCGTAAATTCCCAGTACACCGATCACCTGTCCCGAG
>CAIYYE010000115.1 GCA_903930395.1 uncultured beta proteobacterium | reverse complement strand
GCGGTTGAGCTTTATCGCCATTTCGGATTTCGCCAGGTCGGCCTGCGCAAAGGCTATTATCCGGCAGTGATCGGGCGCGAGGATGCGCTGATTTTTGACAAGGAGTTGGTGTGAGCCTGAGCCGCGAGCAGATGTTGGTCGAGATGGGCGTGACGCCGATCTGGGTGTTGCGCGAGACCGAAGCGGCCGCCCCGACTGTCGAGATTCGCGAGGCTGCACCTGTCGAGGCAGAATCTCGCCCAGCCGCGCCGGAAATTGCGCCGCCGGCCAAGCCTGTTGCTGATTTTGCATTGCGCCCGATGACCTCGGTCGACACGCTGGACTGGCCGGAACTGGGAGCGCAAGTCGCCGAGTGCCGCGCCTGTCCTTTGTGCGAGCAGCGCAAGCAGGCGGTGCTGGGTGTCGGCGATCTCAATCCGGACTGGCTGTTCATCGGCGAAGGTCCGGGGTCCGAGGAGGATGCCAGGGGCGAACCTTTCGTCGGCCAGGCCGGCAAGCTGCTCGACAACATGCTCGCCTCGCTCGATATCGCGCGCGGCAACCGGGTGTATATCGCCAACGCAGTCAAATGCCGCCCGCCGGCCAACCGGACGCCCGAAGCGGCCGAACTGGCGGCTTGCGGGCCTTATCTTGAGCGGCAGATAGCCCTGCTCAAACCAAAGATCATTGTGCTGCTCGGCAAGGTCGCCGTACATGCTGTGCTGCACGACGACAAGGCACTGGCTGCCTTGCGCGGCAAGCGCTATGAGTACGCTGGGATTCCGGTGGTAGTGACCTATCACCCCGCCTATCTGCTGCGCAATTTGCCGGACAAGGCCAAGGCCTGGGAAGACCTGCTCTTCGCCCGCCGCCTGTTAAGAGAACTGGCGACGCCCGAACTGCCGTTTTAATGGTGTGATGAATCGTCCAGATGCTGGACGTCGTCCTGCTGCGCCTGGTTGGCAATGTGGCGCTGGCGGATGAGGTACATCAGGCTGCTGACGAAAAGGCCGAACAGGGAGACCACCCAGTAGATCGACATATCCATCTTGACCATCAGGTAGTAAAGGCCGGTCATGACCAGGATGGAGATATTTTCGTTGAAGTTCTGGACGGCGATCGAGTGTCCGGCGCCCATCAGGATGTGGCCGCGATGCTGGAGCAGGGCGTTCATCGGCACGACGAAGAATCCGGAGAGGCCGCCGATCAGGATCAGCAGCGGCACGGCGAGCCAGATTTCGTGGACGAAATTCATGATCAGCACGATGAGGCCCATGGCAATGCCGAGCGGAATGACGCGGACCGACTTGCGCAGGGTGATGAACTTGGCCGCTGCTATGGCACCGACCGCGACGCCAACGGCAACAACGCCCTGCAGCATCGAGGCCTTGGAGAGACCAAGGCCGAGCGCCGTTTCGGACCACTTGATGACGATGAACTGCAGCGTCGCGCCGGCCCCCCAGAACAGGGTCGTGACGGCCAGTGAAATCTGGCCGAGGCGGTCGCGCCAGAGCAGTGTCAGGCAGTGATTGAATTCGTGGATCAGGTAAATCGGGTTTTTCTTCAGCGCCTTGTGATCGACACCGGTATCCGGGATATAAAGATTGAAGAGGGCTGCAAGAATGTAGAGTACGGCGACGACCGACAGCGCCATTTCGCCGACACTATCGACCCCGGTTTCGATCAGCGGGAAATCGAAGGTGAGCAGGTTGCTGGCGACATCCGGGCGGATCAGTGTGCCGCCGATGACGACGCCAAGGATGATGGCGCCGACGGTCAGTCCTTCAATCCAGCCATTGGCGACCACCAGCAGGCGATGCGGCAGGTATTCGGTCAGGATGCCGTACTTGGCCGGCGAATAGGCGGCGGCACCGAGGCCGACGACGGCGTAGGCAAGCAGTGGATGTGCCCCGAAGAACATCATGCTGCAACCGATGATCTTGATGCCGTTGCTGATCAGCATGACCCGGCCCTTGGGCATCGAGTCGGCAAAGGCGCCGACAAAAGCGGCGAGGACGACGTAGGAAACGGTGAAAAAAGTCTTGAGCAGCGGTTCGTATTCCGAAGGCGCCTGCATCTCGCGCAGGGCGGCGATGGCGGCAATCAGCAGGGCGTTGTCGGCCAGCGCGGAGAAAAACTGCGCGGCCATGATGATGTAGAAGCCGAACGGCACGAAATATTTGTCTCTTATATGACTTTGGGCGAGGTTTATACCACGCTGAGAATTCGGCGCAAGCCTTGCGCGGTCGTCGCCGTTATGCATGGTTGAGTCATTCCGGGTCAAATCATCGAACCCTAGGGGGCGACGGTTAAAGCTTGATGACAGTCGGACATTCGAAAAATCGGGGACTTCCACGCCTTCGCTGCCCGGCCGGAATTTTTGCCAAATTCTGATTTGCCCGCCGGAAGCGGGGCGGAATGTGATTGAATATCGCCCGCAACCCTTTAGGAGAGAAATCATGGCTGACCGGCGCTTGCAGGTCTTTCATGCCGTCGCCAAACATCTGAGCTTTACGCGGGCGGCCGATGCCTTGTTCATGACGCAGCCGGCAGTTACCTTCCAGATCAAGCAACTGGAGGAGCAGTATGGCACGCGCCTGTTCGAGCGACGGCACGGCGGCATTTCGCTGACGCCGGCCGGCGATCTGGTGCTCTCCTTTGCCGAAAAAATCCTCGCCTTGTCCGATGAAATGGAAACGCGTCTCGCTGAAATGACCGGCGAAATGCGCGGCCCGCTACTCGTCGGCGCCAGCACGACCATCGCCGAATTCATGCTGCCGCGCGTGCTGGGTGAATTCAATGCGGCCTATCCCCAGGTTCGGGCGCGGCTGATTGTCGCCAATTCCGAAAGTATCGAGGGACGCGTCGCCGAACATACGCTCGATGTCGGTCTCATCGAGGTGCCGGCCAAGCTGGCCGGGCTGACCAGCCAGATCTGCTGCGAGGACGAATTGCAGGTCATCTGTGCCCCCGACTATCCGCTTGCCGACATGAAATCGGTGACGCCGAAAGTCCTGGCCGAATACGAATTTATCTCGCGCGAACCGGGTTCGGGCACGCGGGAAATCACCGATGCCTATTTCAGCAAGCACAAGGTGCCGCCCGAAACACTCAAGACGCAGATGGAACTGGGCAGCCCCGAGGCCTTGAAGGGCGTGGTGTCGACCGGGCTTGGTTTCGCCATTGTCTCGAAGGCGGTGGTCGACAAGGAAACCCAACTCGGCGAGCTGCTCGCCATTCCGCTCAATCCACCGCTGAAGCGTAGCCTGCACCTGATATTTCAGCAGGACCGTTTCCAGTCCAGGCTGACCAGCACCTTTATCGAATTTACCCGCCGAAAGCTGAAAGAAATGGCGTCATGAAAACCTCGCGCCCCATTCGCGCCCGCATCACGCCATCGGCCATTCTTCACAATTACCGGCTGGCCAGGCAGCACGCTCCGCAGGCCAAAGCCTGGGCGGTCGTCAAGGCCAATGCCTATGGTCACGGCCAGTGGCGGGCGGTGGAAGCCCTGCGCAACGAGGCCGATGGCTTTGCCCTGCTCGAATGCGAAAATGCCGTGGCCCTGCGCGAAGCCGGCGTTACCCAGCCCATTTTGTTGCTTGAAGGCGTGTTCAGTGCGCGCGACGTACGAGCTGTCATCGAGCATCGGCTGACTTGCGTCGTGCATTGCCTGGAGCAACTGGAGTTGCTGGTGCGGAGCGGCCCTTTCGTGTCGCCGGTGGCGATCTATCTGAAATTGAATACCGGCATGAACCGTCTCGGGTTTACGGTGGCAACGCTGGCCAGGGCTAGGCAGATCCTGCAGGAAATTCCGCAGGCCGAGGTCACGCTGATGACCCATTTTGCCGAGGCCGATGGCGAACGTGGCGTGACCGAACAACTCGAACGTTTTCACGCGATGGCGGG
>CAIYYE010000114.1 GCA_903930395.1 uncultured beta proteobacterium | reverse complement strand
TGGACGGTGATCAAGTCGAACTGCAAGAAGCGGGCGCGGCTCAATGCCATGCGCTATGTGCTGCACAAACTGCCTTACAACAACAAGGATACCGGGCGCATCGGCAATCTCGATCCGCTCATCGTCGGTCGCGCCAACGTCGTGTACGAGCGCGGCGAGCAGCAGGGCGTGCCTATCCTCTGATCAGCTGATGACGTAGGAGGCACCACCGGTCGCGATGAGCAGGCCGGTTTCATTCTCCAGCGTCATCTGAACGGAGGCGATGCGGCCACCGAGACGGGTAATCCGTCCGGTGGCCGTAAATTTTTTGCCTATGCCCTGGCGCAGGTAATCGGTGCGCAGGTCGATGGTGCCGATCCGGCCGAAACGATGGGCGACCTGCTCGGTGTTTTCGTCGTTGAATTTCTCGGCAATCGCCACCGTTGCGGCAAGCCCGCCGACGGTATCGAGCACTGTGGCGATAACCCCACCGTGCAAGCGGCCGTGCAGAAAATGGCCGATCAGATCCTTGCGCATCATGAAGCTGATTTGCGGCGCGACCGGGTCCAGCGACTCGACCTTGAAGCCGAGCAGTTCGTTGAAACAGAGCTTGTGCTCAAAGACGTCGCGCAGCGAGGCTTCGAGGCGGGCTTGCTCGGCAGCCGAGCGGCGGGGGAGTTGCGGATGGGCGGTCATGTTGGCAGTCTGAAAATGAAAAGGGCGACGGGGTTGCCGTCGCCCAAACAGAACGCCAGTGTACCTGACGCCGCTTACTTCTTGCGCGGTGCCGGTACGTCGGTACAGGTGCCGTGCGCGACTTCCGCCGCCATGCCGACCGTTTCGCCGAGCGTCGGGTGGGGGTGGATGGTCTTGCCGATATCGACCGAGTCACAGCCCATCTCGATGGCCAGGCAGACTTCGCCGATCATGTCGCCGGCGTTCGGGCCGACAATCGCCCCGCCGATGACGCGATGCGTTTCGGCATCGAAAATCAGCTTGGTGAAGCCGTAATCGGCGCCGTTGGCGATGGCCCGACCGGAGGCCGCCCAGGGGAACTTGGCGGCTTCGATCTTGCGGCCTTCCTTCTTGGCCTGGTCTTCGGTGACGCCGACCCAGGCGACTTCGGGATGGGTGTAGGCGACACTCGGGATGACCGAAGCGTCGAAGGCCGATTTCTGGCCGGCTGCAACTTCCGCCGCGACGTGCGATTCATGCACCGCCTTGTGGGCCAGCATGGGCTGGCCGACGAGGTCGCCGATGGCAAAGATGTGCGGCACATTGGTCCGCATCTGGGCATCGACGTTGATAAAGCCACGGTCGGTGACCGCAACGCCAGCCTTGTCGGCGCCGATCTTGTTGCCGTTCGGCGTGCGGCCGGCGGCTTGCAGGATCATGTCGTATTTGACGGGTTCGGGCGAGACGCCTTCGCCTTCAAAGGTAACGTAAAGGCCATCATCTTTGGCGTCGACCGCAACCGTCTTCGTCTTCAGCATGATCTTATCGAAGCGCTTAGCGTTCTGCTTTTCCCAGACCTTGACCGCATCGCGATCCGGGCCTTGCATCAGGCCATCCATCATTTCGACGACATCGACCTTGGCGCCCAAGGTCGAATAGACCGTGGCCATTTCTAGGCCGATGATGCCGCCGCCGATGACCAGCATCTTCTTCGGCACGAAGCGCAACTCAAGCGCCCCGGTCGAATCGACAATGCGCGGGTCCTTCGGGATGAAGGGCAGATGCATGGCGGCTGAGCCGGCGGCGATGATGCATTTCTGAAACTTGACGATCTTCTTGCTGCCGGTCTTGTCCTGGCCAGTGCCAGTTGTTTCTTCGACTTCGATGTGATGCGGGTCAATGAAAGTGCCGAAGCCGCGCACGATTTCAACCTCGCGGCCCTTGGCCATGCCGGCCAGACCACCGGTCAGCTTGCCAACGACCTTGTCCTTGTGGGCACGCAGCTTGTCGATATCGACCGTCGGGGCAGCGAAGGTGACGCCGAGATCATTGGCGTGTTCAGCTTCTTCCATGACGGCAGCAACGTGGAGCAGGGCCTTGGACGGAATGCAGCCGACGTTGAGACAGACGCCGCCGAGCGTCGCATAACGTTCGACGATAACCGTCTTCATGCCGAGGTCGGCCGAGCGGAATGCGGCGGAATAGCCACCGGGGCCGGCGCCGAGGACGAGCATTTCGCACTCGATGTCAGCACCACCGGCATGGCTGCCGGCGACCGGAGCCGCGACCGGCGCTGCGGCGGGTGCCGGAGCAGCGGCCTGCGGGGCCGGGGCAGCGGCAGCCGCGCCGGCTTCGACCTTGATCAGCAGGCTGCCTTCGGCCACTTTGGCGCCAAGTTGAACGAGCACTTCCTTGACTACGCCAGCGACCGGCGACGGTACATCCATCGTCGCCTTGTCGGACTCCAGCGTGCAGATCGCGTCATCTACCTTGATGCTGTCGCCGACCTTGACGAAGAGGTCGATGATCGGCACTTCGGCGAAATCGCCAATATCGGGGACTTTGACTTCTACCAGATTGCTCATGGTGTTCTCCCCTTTACAGCGCGACGCGACGGAAGTCGGCCAGCAACTGCGCGATATAGACGTTGAAGCGGGTCGCCAGCGCGCCGTCGATGACGCGGTGGTCAGCGGTCAGCGAGAGCGGCAGGGTGAGGCGGGGGACGAATTGCTTGCCATCCCAGACTGGCTTCATGGCCGACTTGTTGACCCCGAGAATGGCGACTTCCGGGGCATTGACGATAGGTGCAAAGTAAGTGCCACCAATACCGCCAAGGCTGGAAATCGTGAAACAGGCACCCGACATGTCGGCTGGCTTGAGCTTGCCGTCGCGGGCTTGCTTGGCCAGTTCGCCGGATTCCTTGGCGATCTCGAAGACGCCTTT
>CAIYYE010000113.1 GCA_903930395.1 uncultured beta proteobacterium | reverse complement strand
GTCTTCTTCCTGCGCGATCCGCTCAAGTTCCCCGACCTCAACCACGCCGTCAAGCGCGACCCGCGCACCAACATGCGTTCGGCGAAGAACAACTGGGACTTCTGGACCTCGCTGCCTGAAGCCCTGCATCAGGTCACCATCGTCATGTCCGAGCGCGGCATTCCGGCCAGCTATCGCCACATGCATGGCTTTGGCTCGCACACTTTCAGCTTCATCAATGCGCAGAACGAACGGCACTGGGTCAAGTTCCACTTCCGCACCCAGCAGGGCATCAAGAACCTGAGCGATGCCGAGGCAACCGAGATCATCGGCCGGGACCGCGAATCGCATCAACGCGATTTGCTCGAAGCGATCGACCGCGGCGATTTCCCGAAATGGACGATGTACATCCAGGTCATGCCCGAGGCCGATGCCTCGAAGGTGCCGTACAACCCCTTCGATCTGACCAAAGTCTGGCCACACAAGGATTACCCCTTGATCGAAGTCGGTGTCGTCGAGTTGAACCGCAATCCGGAAAATTTCTTCGCCGAAGTCGAGCAGTCGGCCTTCAATCCGGCCGCCGTCGTCCCCGGCATCTCCTTCTCCCCGGACAAGATGCTGCAGGCGAGGCTGTTCTCGTATGGCGATGCGCAACGCTACCGGCTCGGCGTCAATCATCACCAGATTCCGGTCAATGCGCCGCGTTGCCCGGTGCACAGCTACCACCGCGACGGCGCCATGCGTACCGACGGCAATCACGGTGCGACGCTCGGCTATGAGCCGAACAGCCATGGTCAGTGGCAGGAGCAGCCGGACTACCGCGAACCGCCGTTGTCGGTCGAAGGCGCTGCCGATCACTGGAATCATCGTGAAGATACCGACTATTACTCGCAGCCGGGCAATCTCTTCCGCCTGATGACGCCGGCCCAGCAACAGGTTCTGTTCGAGAACACTGCCCGCGCCATGGGCGATGCGCCGGACGAGATCAAGCGTCGCCACATCTGCAATTGCGCGCGGGCGGATGCGGCCTATGGGGCCGGCGTCGCCAAGGCCTTGGGTTTAAGCGAGTGATCTGACGAAGCCCGGGGACACCCGGGCTTTTTTCATGCCGAGAGCCGGCAAGGCTTGCGATGGCGGGGGTTTTGGAGAAAACTGTACAAAATCCACCTCGGAGTGTTTGACATGAGCCCGCTCTCCCCTGAAGCACTGGCAGCTTACTGGTCGGCCGAAGGGGTCGCCACCAACATCATCGTGTTCATGAATCTGTTCGGGGCCTTGTTGCTCGGCTTCATCGTCGGCTATGAGCGCTCCTACCATGGTCGTGCCGCAGGCATGCGGACCTATGGCCTGGTTTGCGTCGCCTCCTGTGCCGTTACCGTCATTGCTGGCTATCCCGCTGCCTGGTACGGCGGCGCGGCACTCATCCAGACAGGCGGCGCCGCCGTCCCGATGCCCGACCCGACGCGGGTCATCCAGGGCATCGTCACCGGGGTTGGCTTCCTCGGTGCCGGCGTCATCATGAAAGAGGGCTTGAACATCAGCGGACTGACCACCGCCGCCTCGATCTGGACGGCATCGGTGATCGGCATCCTGGTCGGCATCGGCTTTTACTTCTCGGCCATCCTGCTCACCCTGCTTTCCGCTGCCTGCATGATGTACGGATCGAAGCTGGAAGGGATGCTGCCTTCGCGCCATGCGATCACGATCAGCCTGCAATTTCAGCCGGGTTTTCTGCCGCAGGAGAAGATCATCAACAGCGCACTGCTTGACCTTGGTTACGAAGTGGCCGGTGGTTCCTTTGCCATCAGCCACAAGAGCAACACGCAGGAATGGCGTTTCGTCGCCGTCGCCCTGGGGCGACGCACGGGCCACCCGCTATCGACCATGTCCGGCGAACTGACCGCCATCGCAGGCGTT
>CAIYYE010000112.1 GCA_903930395.1 uncultured beta proteobacterium | reverse complement strand
CCGGCGGCAGTGTCGAACACTGGAACGAAGAAGCCGGTGCGGTCTGGCTGGAGCGTCTGCTCGCCACCTGGCCCCGTGCCGCCTGGCTCAATCCGCTGCAGGAAGCGCACTGGACCTACACGCCGTCGATCCGGACGATCGAGCAATTGCTGGGCAAACGGATGTTTCCGCTGACTATCGACGGCCTGGAGCGGGCGATGCGCAGCCTGTCGAAATAACTCGGGGCACACCGCCCCTCTGCGTGTGAAAAAAACCCACGCCGCGCAATTCCGGGCGTAGAATCGTGTTGCACAACTTCTGCTGGCGGCCCATGTTTCGCAAATTCATTCCTGCTCTCGTCCTCCTCGGCATAGCCTCGAGCCTGACCGGATGTGCGCCTGTGGCGATTTCTGCGGCCGGCGTCGGGGCCAGCGCAATGTTCTCCCACCACAGCAACGGACAGAACGCACGGACCTTCACGGCACCCTTACCCCGGGTGCATGCGGCCGTGCTGGTCGCCTTGAAGAAAATGTCGATCAAGCCAGGCGCTACCGAGAAAACCGAACAGGGCGAACGCATCACGGCCAAGGCGGGGAGCCGCAGTATAGAAATCGAACTCGAAGTCGTCACGCCCAACACCACCCGCATGCGCACCGTCGCCCGCAACGAAGGCGGCCTGACCGTCGACTCGGCCACCGCCGCCGAAATCACCAAACAAACCGAATCTGCTGTCGGCCGCGGCTGACCGCAAGCAAGACAGCACAA
Organism: uncultured beta proteobacterium; assembly: GCA_903930395.1. Taxonomy (GTDB): domain Bacteria; phylum Pseudomonadota; class Gammaproteobacteria; order Burkholderiales; family Rhodocyclaceae; genus Azonexus. The sequence continues at coordinate 5,515 of CAIYYE010000112.1, read as the reverse complement.
GCCCTGGCGCTTAAAGCGGCGCCAATCCGCAGCGTTGCCGCGCCCGGTTGCAGGCGGCGTGTTCGGTATCGAACTCCCGGCACGGCGACGGACGACTGCCGTAGATGCTGCACCCGACCTGCCCGCCGACCTCGCCGACGAGGGCGACGCAACGCGGCGCCGTCGCGTCCGTACCGGCCATGCGAACAATATTGGCGTTAACCGGCACGGTCATCTGCAACGGCACGCCCGCCTCCCAGGCAAAGGCGCCGCCAGCCAGTTCGGCCGGATGAAAATCGACGCGAAAACTGACGCAGCAGGCACCGCAGGTCTGGCAGACGCTCATCACAGGCTGACCTGGCAGCGCCACAGTTCGTGGCCGGAGGCGAGATATTTCTTCTCGAAGGGGGTCATCGGATCGTCCGTCTGCCAAGGCTCGGCAGTGACTGCCTGACCGGAAAGCAGACTCAGTGCAATGGCCATTTCCTCGATGTATATGCGCCAGTTGCTGCGGCATTCGACGACACCGCCCAATTCACGCCACACCGGAAAAACCGCATGACCCTGCCAGCGCCGGGCGAGATGGCCGATCTTCGGCCACGGGTTCGGGTAGAGGTTGTAATGGCGGGCCACGCGGATTTTGTGCTCGGCCAGCAGGCGCCAGAAATCGACCAGATCGGCCCGCACCAGCAGGGCATTGGCCGGCATCGGCAAGGGTTTGCCGCGAGCGATGCGGTCGAGCGACTGGTCGACCCCAAGGACAAAATGATCGGGATAGGTTTCGGCAATGCGCTGTGTACTCCAGCCAACCCCGCAGCCAGCATCGAGAATCAGCGGCGCCTGCGGATTCCAGGCGGCATGCGCCGCCAGGGCCACGGCACAAGCCTCGCGGTTGTAATCGGCAACAGGCTTCCTGAAAGGGTGCGCCATGTGACGACGGACCAAGGATTCCAGGTCGCGATGCGGCCCATCCTGGGCGCTGACGATGAAACGGGAATTCCCCGACATTGCGCTGTCCATCATGCCGCCAGTCGTTGCGGGGTCAGAAGCCCTTCGGCGATCAAGGCGGCATCGATCTCGGCAGCGCCCTTGATCGGGCGTAGCAGGTCGTACAGCACCCCGGCCTCCGGGTAATTCCGGCGCAGCATGGCCAACCACTGCTTGAGCCGCCCCCCGGCATGCACCGCTACCACTTTCCGGCGGACGCCCAGCCAATAATCAGCCACGGCCGGCCGGATTTCCGCCCAGCCCGCCGTCGCCTCGCCGCGCACCCGGCGCGCCAGCAATGGATCTGCCACTGCACCGCGACCGATCATGATGTCAGCGCAACCAGTGGCCTGCTGGCAATTGCGAAAATCCTCAACGGTCCATACTTCGCCATTGGCGATCAGCGGAATATCAATCGCCGCGCGCACCCTGTCTATCCACTCCCAGCGCGCCGGCGGGCGATAGCCGTCAACTTTGGTCCGGCCATGCACGATCAGTTCATCAATGCCGGCAGCGACCAGGGCCTGGGCGTTGTCGACGGCCCGGCTGGTGTCGTCGATGCCGAGGCGCATCTTGGCGGTGAACGGAATATGCGCCGGGACCACGGCGCGCACAGCGCTGGCAATTTCATTGAGCAATTCGGGTTCGCCGAGCAGGGCGGCACCGCCACGATGGCGATTGACGGTCGGCGCCGGGCAGCCGAAATTGAGGTCAATGCCGGCCGGATTCAGTGTCACCAGCCGGCGCGCATTCTCGGCCATCAACAACGGATCGGAACCGAGCAACTGCACCCGCATCGGCGTCCCCGCCGCCGTCTTGCTGCCGTTCAGCAGTTCCGGACAGATCCGCTCGTAGGTCTTGGCCGGCAACACATTGGCCGAGACCCGGACAAATTCGCAAATCCCCCAGTCATAGCCACCAATGGCCGTCAGCACGCCGCGCAACAAGTCGTCGGCGAGCCCTTCCATGGGGGCGAGAAGAATGCGGGACATCGTCAATTCCGGACAAGGCGTTAAGGTGGCGCGCATTATAATCCCGCCCCATGCTGCGCTTCGTTCTCGATACCAATGTCGTCCTCGACCTTTTTCACTGGGCCAACACCGACGCCGTGCCCATCATGGCGGCGCTGGAGGCCGGTCAGATCGAATGCATGGTCGACGAACGCACGCTGGACGAACTGCGCCGCGTCCTGACCTACCCGCAACTCAAACTGACGCCGGAGATGATTGCCGAGCGCTATGCCCGCTACAGTGGCCTCGTGCAGGTTTTTCCCGAAGGCGAAGCGCCGCCGCTGCCGCGTTGCAAGGACAGGGATGACCAGAAGTTTCTGGAGCTGGCCGCCCGCTGCGGGGCGGACATTCTGGTCAGCAAGGACAAGGCGCTGCTGAAATTGCGTGGCCGGACCAGGCTCGGGTTCCAGATCATGAAACCGGCCGGCGCTTCGCAAATGCTTCGCAGCGCCGACGAAAACGGGGCAGCAGACTAACCCGCCACCCCGACCGCATCAGTTTTCAGTGATGGCGTAGCCGCCGTCCTTGGTCCATTTGACATTGGCGTCGAGGAAGTAGGCCTTGATCTTGGGATTGGCCTTTCTCGCCTTGTCGAGCGCATCGCCACTACGGCCACCAGCCGAACAGAAGAAGATGACCGGCTTGTCGGTCGGCAATTCTCCGGCCCGCTTCTCGACCGTTGCCCCCGGCATGTTGATGGCACCCTTGAAACTGCCCAGCGCAAACTCTGCCGGATCACGCACATCGACGAGGAAGACCGAGTCCGGCGCTTCCTTGAGGATTTTCTCAAAGGAGGCAATGGCAATCGCGTCCTTGTCCGCCGTCGTCTGGATGGCAACTTTGGCGGCCGGCGCAGCGCCAGCAGTCGGACCGGCACCATAGAGCTTGACCCAGCCCGGATAGCCTTCGGGCACGACCTTGACTTGCGTATAGCCGAGCTTGACGGCCTTGACGGCCGAATCCGAACTCAGCTTGCAGCTCAGGCCTTCGCAGTAGAAATACAGCGGGCTGGCCTTGTCGGCCGGCAGGCGATCGAGCAGCTTGTCGAAATCGCTGTCCGGAATATTGATGGCGCCAGGGATGTGCCCCTTGTCGTACTTGCGCTCTTTCGGACGCGAATCGATAAGCGTCAGCGGTGCGCCGTCATCAAGTTTCTTTTTGAGGAAGGGCAGCGACACTGCGCCCATGTTGCCCTTCTTGATCCAGTCCGGATAACCGGCAGCATAGACCTTGATATTCTTGTAGCCCAGCTTTTCGGCCTTGAATGCCGAGTTGTGGCTGAGCATGCACTCGAAGCCTTCGCAGTAGAAGATCAGCAAGGTCGCCTTGTCGGCAGGTAGTTGATCGGCGAGCTTGTCGAAATCGCCGTCATGGAGATTCATCGCGGTCGGGATATGGCCGGGATCGAACTTGCGGCTCGCCGGCCGCGAATCGATGATCTGCACGCCATCCGGCTTGGGCAGCACGGCATATTTGGCGACAAAATCGGCATCGACCAACTGGCTGTACCAACCGGCCTTGGGCGACTCCACCGAGGCATCGGCAGCCGAAGCATTGGCGACCACGAATTCACCGGGTGCGAAGCTCAGCGCGACAAGCATTCCGGCGCAAAGCAGACTGAGACGAAGTTTCATGTTTTCCCCTGTATCAGGATCAAAAAATGGAACAGCCACCTCAATGAACAGACAGCCCGTTCCGCATTACTGATTCATGCCCCGCAGACATGAAGACCACGTCAGAATATTAGCTCAGCTGAATATTGCGAACATTTCAGTTTCCTGACCCAGATCAAGGGTCGTGCAGATAATTCGCCTGGCCGCGGCTCAGGATTCACGACGGCGAAAGACCCAGCTCCTCTCGTCCGATACCTCGGGGGCAAAGGCGTAGCCGTCTTCGGCGAAATCTTTCAGGCTTTCCGGCTCGCTCAGGCGATTCAGGACGGCGTAGCGCGTCATCAGGCCACGCGCCCGCTTGGCGTAAAAACTGATGATCTTGTAGCGGCCGTTCTTCCAGTCCTCGAAAACGGGCTGGATGAGCTGGCCCTTGATCTTGCGACCGACCGCCGCCTTGAAATATTCCTCGGAGGCAAGGTTGACCACGACCGGGTGTGGCATGGCGTCGAGTTCGGCATTGATCGCCTGGAGCAGGCGCTCGCCCCAGAAGGTGTAGATATCCTTGCCCGCCTTGTTGGCGAAGCGGGTGCCCATTTCCAGCCGGTAGGGCTGCATGAGGTCGAGCGGCTTGAGTATGCCGTAGAGGCCGGAAAGGATGCGCACCCGCTGCTGGGCAAAATCGGGGTCAGCGGCCGACAGGGTTTTGGCGTTCAGGCCGTCGTAGACATCACCATCGAAGGCCAGAACGGCCTGCTTGGCGTTCTCCGGCGTAAAGGGCAGCGACCAGTCGGCATAGCGGTTGAAATTGAGCAGTGCGAGGGGATCGGAGAGATCCATCAAGTTGGCAATATCGGCCGGCGAGAGCTTGCGCAGCTGTTTGATCAGTGTTTCCGAGTGCTTCAGCCAGGCTGGCTGAGTGTAGGTGGCGACCTGCGGCGGCGTTTTGAAATCCAGCGATTTGGCGGGTGACAGGAAGATAAGCATGGGCTGACTCGAAGGTTTGTGCTGTGCGTCATTTTACCGGCTGGTAAAATCACTCCTTTGATTTTTCTGGAACACCGATGAAACGCACCCGATTTGGCTCGCGCGACCGTCTTTCCCGCGATGCGGCCGAACTGCAACGTCTGGCCACCGGCCTTTCCGAATCCGGCGGCAAGCTCGAGGACGCTTACTGGGAGGCACAACTGGCCGAAGTCGTCGACAGCCTGCTGAAAAACGGCGCCGAGGATGACATCAATACCGCCCTTGACCGCCTGTTCGAGGCCAACCCGCGCGCCCACGACGAACTGGCCGACATGGTCGAGTCGCGGGCCGAGGCCAATCACCTCGACGTCCAGGGCCAGGCCTGGGACATCCAGCTCTTTGCCGCCCCGGTCCTCGCCTGGTCGCGTTTTTCCATCCCGGCCAGCGCCTTGCCCAAGAGCACGCTGCAGGCTTTGACCGTGCAGCTTGGCGCTCATGTCTTTGGCAACGACACGCGTATTGCACTGGCCGACTTCCTGTTCAGCCCCGACCAGTTGCCGCGCAGTTTCTGCGACACCTGGCAACTGACCAAACAGCTTGGCGAAGCTGCACTGGCCGGCAGCCATCTGGCGGTCGACACCGACGGCATGGCGGAAACCAACCGTTTCCTCTCCGATGTCCGCTACCTTGTCGGCACCATCGCCGTACCGCGCGGCAAGCCGCTGTTCCGCTGGAATGAAAAGGACGGCAACAAGGAAAACGCGCTCAAGGAATGGATCAAGCAGGGCAGCCCGAATCTGGAACCGCTGCTCACCGGCTGCGCCTGGCAACCCTTGTTGCCGGACGCCTACCACGCCTCCTGCCGCAATGCCGACCGCCTGTCGCGGCCCTATTCGCTCAAGGCTTCGGTCGCCTTCCTGCAAAGCATGCTCGGCCTCATGCCGGCCGACATCCGCGCCGTTG
>CAIYYE010000111.1 GCA_903930395.1 uncultured beta proteobacterium | reverse complement strand
CGAACGCGAACGCGATTTCCAGGCTTACCGGCGCGGTCGCTATGTCGAATTCAATCTGGTCTGGGACCGCGGTACCCTGTTCGGCCTGCAATCCGGCGGCCGCACCGAGTCCATCCTGATGTCGCTGCCGCCCATCGTCAATTGGCGCTACGACTGGCAACCCGAAGCCGGCACGCCGGAAGCCGAACTCTACGAAGTATTCCTCAAGCCGCAGGAGTGGGCTGTTTAGTTGCCAGTCGGTAGTCGCTGGCTTTTAGCTAACAGCTAGCGACAAATAACCAAGGACTAGCTTCTACCGGCTATCGAGCAGCGCGCTGGCGCGGTAGTGCTTGTTGGCTTCTTCGGGGCGTTCGAGCTGGTCGAAGAGGCGGGCCAGTTCGAGGTGGCCCTGCTGCGATGGCTGGACCGACAGCGACGCTTCGAGATAGCTTTGCGCCTTGCCCCACAGGCGCTGGCGCAGGCACATCCGGCCCAGGGCCTTGAGCAGACGGGCGTCTTCGGGATGGCGACGGAGCCAGCCCTCGGCCTTGGCGATACGGGCGGTCTGCTCGCTGTTCGTCAGGCGACCATAAATGGCGGCGAAATCCGGTTGCCATTCATCGTTCTTCGCAGCATCGAGGACCGTTTCAATGAGTTTCTGGGCCTCGGCCTCGGCGCCCAGACCGACCAGCGCACGGGCGGCGGCGAGAACCACGCGGCGGCCACGCTCGTCATCCGGGATCGTCCGCAGATAGCTCGTCAGCTTGCCCTGGTCGGCGACCCGTTTGGCGATATTGCCCAGATGAGCCTGGGTAAAGACTTCGCGGACGACTTCGAGCGGCAGCGCATCACGCTTGATCAGTTGGCGGGCCAGCTTGAGTACGCCATCCCAGTCGCCCAGACCCTGACGGGCACGCAACTCAAGACGCAGCGCGGCGATATGTCGTCCCTGCTTGCCCTGCAGTTTTTCCAGCGCCGCCAATGCTTCGTCAAAACGCCGTTCTTCATTGGCCATTTCGGCATCGAGCATGAGCGTCGCTGCTTCGGTGCGCGGATCATCCGTCCTGGCATGCTCCAGCCAGTATTGCTGCTTTTCGGGTTCGCGCATGCGCTGGGCGGCACGCGCCGCGATCAGCGCCGACAGCCCCGGCGCCGTACCCGCGCCGTGCGCTTCGGTAGCTTTCTTCATGGCCTGACCGAAGCGGCCCTCGAAGAGCAGGCGGACAGCATCCTGAAAAACCAGTCCAGCGCTTTCACGCTGGCGCTGCGCCCGGTATTGAGCGACGCGTTTGGGCAAACCGAAAGTAACGGCCAGCGCACGTGTTGCCGCATAAAGCGCGAAGAACAGGGCGAGCAGCGCAAGGATCAGGAGGTTCAGCGACACCTCGGCGCGCCACGGCGGCAAGACCAGCAACACGTAGCCATCGTTGGTCCGGGCGCCGAGTGCGACGGCTACGGCCAGCCCGCACAGGGCGAGAATCCAGAACAGCGCTCTCACCGCTTTTCCTTGCCTTGGCGCAGGCTGCGCAAAGCGGCCTGGCTATCGCTGAGGGTCGGTAGTTCGACGTTGATCTCGGTCGCCGTCATCTGGCGCAAGGTGGCCAGCGCCGCCTGCACAGACTTGTCATTGGCCTCGAAATGACGGGTCAGCAAATCCTGGGCAACTTTCACTTCATTGCGGAAAGTCGATTGATCGCGCGAGAACAGGGCAAGCCGGGCATTGAGCAGGCGCAGCTTGAGATTTTCGCGGAGGAAATAGCCCTGACCCGGCGCGAGCAGCACGGCATCGTCGCGGTCAAAGCGCTGAATGCGCACCAGCCCCTTCATTTCCTGCCAGATGGCGCCGCCAGAGCGTTGCCACCATGACTGAGGCGGCGCCGCCTTGTCGTCTTCGGCCGCCTTTTCCGGGCGACCGGCGGAAACGAGCGGCAGCTTGTCGATGGCGATCAGTACTTGTTCCAGGCGTAGGCTGATGCCCGGCATATCGACAAACGGCAGCGCATTGAGACGGGTCAGATCCTTGGCCAAGGCCTTGCGCAAAGGCAGGTAGGGCGGGCGGTCGAGACGGGCCAGCTGGGCATCTGCCGTTTGCAGGGCGAGGACGGCGACCGGCACATTGCCGGCCAGTTGCAATTGCTGACCGGCAAGCACGATGGCCTGCTCGACTTCAAGCAAGGTGACTTCTTCGCGGCTGCGGGCGATATCCTGGTAGAGCGCCTGGAGGTTGGCCGACTGCGCCTGGAACTCGGCAATCTTGCCATCGACGGCGCCGAGTCGGGCCTGCAGGGCTTCGATCTGTTCACGCGACTGCTTTTGGGCGCCACGGTCTTCCTTGTTGCCGGTATCGAAAGCCGCCAGCTGGCCGGCGACTTCCTGCTGGACATCGAGCAGACGGTGGCGGGTTTCGAACCACTGCCAGGCAGCCAGGGCCAGGGCAGCGATGGCAACGAACAACCACGGGCTGGTCCGTTTGGTTTGCGGCGCCGGGAGGTATGTCATGGTCGACGGAGAGGGGTTTTCGTTTTCGGGCATCATGCCGGCCAATTATAAGCAACTAAGCCGGCAAGGATGCCGGCGTCCGCTGCTTCGGTGAGGAGAATGTTGCTTAAACCCAAAGCCCGGGCGTTCTCGGCAATGCGGGCGTGGGGGACGAAAAGCGGCGTCTTTTGCAGGAAAGCGCGGCCTTCGGCATCGAGCAAATCGACCAGATAACGCAGGCCTTCGCTGCTCGATACGGTCAGCGCATCGAGGCTGCCGGCCCGCCATGCCACCATCAGCGGCGCTACGCCGGCGGATGGCCCGGAGCGCCGGTAACAGGTGATGCAATCCACCATCGCGCCGCGTTCGCGCAGCGTGTCGGCGAGCAGTTCTCGCCCGCCGTCGCCGCGAAAGATGGCGACGCGCTTCCCCTTGACGCGCTCGGCAGCCAGTTCAGACAACTCAAGCAGGGCTTCGGAATCGAAGCGTTCACTCGGCGCGATGCAGCCGTGAATGCCCAGCGCCGCGAGCACCTTGACGGTGCCCTGGCCAACCGCAGCGGGGATCAGTGTAGCCGGCCAGGCACCGTGCGCGAGAATTTCTGGCATGGCATGCTCAGCCGCATTCGGGCTGATAAACACGGCCAGCGAATACTCGGCCAAGCGGGTGGCGACTTCAACCAGTGCCTG
>CAIYYE010000110.1 GCA_903930395.1 uncultured beta proteobacterium | reverse complement strand
TTTCTCAACCCTGGAGACTTTTACTTCGGTGGGAAAGACGCGCGCATCTCGACCTTGCTCGGTTCATGTGTATCGATCACCCTGTGGCACCCAAGACGGCACATTGGCGGTATGTGTCATTACATGCTGACGGAGCGCAAGCGTCCGGCCAATGCCAAGTTGGATGGCCGCTTCGCCAGTGAGGCATTCGAACTTTTCCTGCAACAGGTGGAGGCAGCAGGAACGCGACCCAGTGAATATCAGGCCAAATTGTTCGGCGGCGCCAATATGCTGGCTGACCCATCCGGCAAGCAAATGGATATCGGCCCGCGTAATGTGGCCCACGGGCGACAACTGCTGGCCGCGAACCATATCGCGCTAATGGCCGAACATGTAGGGGGCAGCGGACGCCGAAAATTGCATTTCGACATCTGGAGTGGCGACGTTTGGCTGGCCTTCCCGCAAGGCTCGAATGCCGAGATCAGGAGCCCCTATGGCTGACAAGATCAAAGTCATGATCGTCGACGATTCGGCCCTGGTCCGTCAGGTCGTTGCCCAGGCTCTGACCAGCGACCCCGGTATCGAGGTCATTGCAACGGCGGCCGACCCGCTCTTTGCGATGCAAAAGATGAAAGTCGCCTGGCCGGATGTTCTGGTCATCGACATCGAGATGCCGCGTATGGATGGCATTACTTTCCTGAAAAAAATCATGGCCGAGCGCCCAACGCCGGTCGTCGTCTGCTCATCCCTGGCCGAAAATGGCGCTCTGGCCACATTCGAGGCGCTTGCAGCGGGCGCTGTGTCGATCATCACAAAGCCCAAGATCGGGCTGAAAAGTTTCCTTGAAGACAGTTCCAACGATATCGTCCAGGCTGTACGCAGCGCTGCCCGGGCCAACATGCGCGCCGTTCGCGCCACGGCCATCGATCGTCCAAAGCTGACGGCAGACGTCATGCTCAGCGCGGCTAGCCACCGGACACTCGAACGCACGACCGATCAGGTGGTTGCCATCGGTACCTCGACGGGTGGCACGCAGGCCCTGGAAGCTGTCCTGACCAAACTGCCAGCCACTTCGCTGGGCATTGTGATCGTCCAGCACATGCCGGAAAAATTCACGGCGATGTTCGCCGAGCGTCTGAACAGCCTCTGCCAGATCGAGGTGCGCGAAGCAAAAAATGGCGATCGGGTCATCCCCGGCCTGGCACTGATTGCACCCGGCGGACGGCACATGATGCTCAAACGCAATGGCGCGCAATACGTCGTCGATGTCGCCGACGGACCGCTGGTCAATCGCCACAAGCCCTCGGTCGATGTGCTTTTTCGTTCCGTCGCCAAATTCGCTGGCGCCAATGCGCTTGGCATCATCATGACCGGAATGGGCGACGATGGCGCTCGCGGCATGAAGGAGATGCATGATGCGGGTGCCCGGACGATTGCCCAGGACGAAGCCAGCTGTGTCGTTTTCGGCATGCCCAAGGAGGCCATCAAACTGGGGGCCACGGATCAAACCATTCCGCTCGACAACATCCCGGCTGCAATCATCAGCTACGGCGTGGGGCACTGAGAGAAAAGACATGGACAATCAGGTAGCGTTAGATGCACTGGTAGCGAAAGCTGCACTCGGCGACATGGTGTTTCCCACCCATGCCGACATTGCATTGCGAGTTCGGCGCGCACTGGACAATCCGGATTGCGCCATCAGCGAATTGAGCAAGCTTATTTCGGCAGAGCCGATACTTTCCACGAAGGTGGTCAGTATCGCCAATTCGGTGGCCTACAACCCCTCCGGGCGTGCCGTCAGTGATGTCCGCAGTGCCGTGTCACGGCTTGGCTTCACGACCTTGCGCTCGATGGCTACGGCAGTCATCGTGCGCCAGATGGAGGGAATGGCGCACTCTTCCGAGCACCTTGCTCTGGCTCATCGACTTTGGGAACACTCGGCTAATGTTGCTGCACTGGCCAGGGTGATCGCACGCCATGTAACCAAGCAAGATCCTGAGGCGGCCTTTTTTGCCGGGATCGTGCATGAGGTCGGTGGCTTCTACCTGATCTCTAGAGCAGCGGAGTTTCCCGGACTGCTGGAGAACGGCCTTGAGGCCTGGCATAACGATACCGAAGCAAAACTGGGTCATATCGTATTGCGCGCACTGGATGTGCCTGAAAACATCCTCGGCGCAATCGAATCGCTCTGGGGCGGCTATCTTGCCATGCCCGCCACATCGCTCGGCGATACCCTGCTTCTGGCAGACCAGCTTTCACCAGTCGAGTCGCCATTGGCCCAACTCTCTGGAATGGGCAAGCAGGGAATGCTGGCTGACATTGAACTATTGGTCGATGGAGAAACACTGACAAGCATATTGGCAGATTCAGCCGAAGAGCTTGCATCGCTTACGGCCGCCTTGAATAGCTAGTATACGATGGGTCGATTTCGCTAGATCGAAACGCCCAAACGGACCATTAATCTCGTGATAATCCATCTTTCCACCCGTCATCTTATGGCTTTGCCGAATTTCCTTTGAAGATGTTAGCTGAACGCAAAAAATTGATTCAGTCACTGTTTGACGAATACATTGAGATGTACGCGTCACGCGATCAAAGGCTGGCGGCACGTTTTAGCCAAAACTTTAGCGGCTACGCAGGAAGTAGCGACCAACTCATCACCGACACGAATGAGTGGATAAAGGTGACCCTGCTGGATTTTGAACAAATACCCCAGCGTATAGAAATTGAAATGCTCGACCTCTCGCTTCAGGATCTCAGCGACGATGTCGTATCGGCAACTGCCTTTTTTCACATTCATTTGCCAGTTCCCGAGTCGTTTTTGGCGCGGGAAACC
>CAIYYE010000109.1 GCA_903930395.1 uncultured beta proteobacterium | reverse complement strand
CTACGTCGGGCATCCGCTGGCCGACATCATTCCGCTCCAGACCAGCAAGCAGGCCGTGCGCGAAAAGCTCGCCCTGCCGCGCGATTATCCGGTTTTCGGCATGCTTCCGGGCAGCCGTCAGGGCGAACTGGCGATGATGGCTGACACCTTTGTGCAGACTGCCAAGCTGATCTGCGAACGTTTCCTGCCCAACGCCATCTTCGTCGTACCGCTGGCGACGCGAGAAACACGCCTGCAGTTCGAAGCGGCAATCTACCGCCAGCAGGCCGGCGATGTGCCGTTCCGCCTGCTTTTCGGCCATGCCCAGGATGCCCTCGGCGCCGCCGATGTCTCGCTCGTCGCCAGTGGCACGGCGACCCTTGAGGCAGCGCTCATCAAGCGGCCGATGGTCATCACCTACAAAATTGCGAAGTTTTCCTACTGGCTCATGAAGCGCATGGCCTATCTGCCCTATGTCGGGTTGCCAAATGTGCTGGCCGGGCGCTACGTGGTGCCGGAAATCCTGCAGGATGAAGCCACGCCCGAGAATCTTGCCGAGGCCCTGGTCAAGCTCTACGAAGACAAGGAAAACGCCGAGGCCGTCGAAGAGGCGTTCACCGAGATTCATCTCCAGCTGCGCCAGAACACGGCAGAAAAGGCCGCCAATGCGGTCATTGAATGCCTGAACTGATCGTCCCCGCAGGCCTTGTCTGTGGTATCGACGAGGCCGGGCGTGGCCCGCTCGCCGGCGCGGTGGTGGCAGCTGCCGTGATTCTCGATCCGCTACGCCCGATTCCCGGTCTCAACGACTCGAAAAAACTCAGTGAAAAGAAGCGCGATGCACTCGCCGTGCTCATTCGCGAACGCGCCGTCGCCTGGGCTGTAGCCTCCGCCTCGGTCGAAGAGATCGACCGCCTCAACATCCTGCACGCCACCATGCTCGCCATGCAGCGCGCCGTCGCCGCTCTGTCCGTGCGGCCGACTGGCGCCATGGTCGATGGCAACCGCTGCCCGAAACTGGATATTCCCTGCGAAGCCGTGGTCAAGGGCGATGGCAAGATCGCTTCGATCGCCGCCGCCTCCATCCTCGCCAAAACCGTGCGCGACGCCGACATGCTGGCCCTCCACGCGCAATACCCGATGTACGGCTTTGACCGCCACATGGGCTACCCGACGGCAGCGCACTTTCAGGCCCTGGAGGAACATGGCGCATCGCCCGTGCATCGCCGGAGCTTTGGACCGGTGGCAAAGCAGCTTTCCCTGCTATGAAACTGATTCAGTCGCGCGACAACCCGTTTTTCAAGTCGCTCAAGCGGCTGGCCGAATCCGGACGCGAGCGCCGGAAAACCGGGCAGACGCTGCTCGATGGCCTGCATCTGGTCGAAGCCTATGAGGCTGTTTTCGGTTTGGTCGATACCCTGATTGTTGCGGAATCGGCGCTAGCCAGCAGCGAAATGGCCCGCTTTCTCGATGGTCGGCAAACGGTTCTCCTGGCCGACAGCCTGATGCGCGATCTCGGCCTGGTTGATACACCCAGCGGCTTGCTGGCGCTGGTCAAGACCCCAGGTGCGACGACAGCGATCAACCGGGAAAACGACGCAATCCTGCTCGATGGCGTCCAGGACCCCGGCAATGTCGGTACCCTGCTGCGCACCGCAGCCGCAGCCGGTATCAAGCAGGCGCTGCTCTCGCCGGGTTGCGCCTCGGCCTGGTCGCCCAAGGTTTTACGCGCCGGCCAGGGCGCCCACTTTGCCCTGGCCATTCACGAAGAAGTCGATCTGTGCACTTTCATGGCCGACTACAAGGGCACGACGGTCGTTACCTGTCTGGATGGTGCCACGGCACTCTACGCCGCCAAACTTGATGGCGCCATCGCCTGGGTATTCGGCGCCGAAGGGCAGGGCGTCAGCCCCGACCTGATCGCCGCCGCCGCCCTGCGCGTCAAGATTCCGATGCCCGGTGCCGTCGAATCACTCAACGTCGCCGCCGCAGCGGCGGTGTGCCTGTTCGAGATGGTCAGGCGCCGATTGACTTAGGCAAGTCGCCATTGAGGGGGCCTGCCGGGGCCGTGATTAATTATCTTGTTTTAACTGTAGCCAAAATGCATCTTTGGATGCTGTAATTGTGATTACCGGAACCTAGAGATCACCATGCGTGCTTTTGCACTGACTCGTTATTTCTCGCTCATATCACTGATCCTTGTCGTTCTGGCTGGCGGCCTTCTGGGAACGCTGGTGCGCCATCAGGCGATCATCCAGGTTGAGCAACTGGCAGGGAGCCAGAACCTGGCATTGACGCAGTTTCTATACAAGTTGCTGGCGCCCGATGTTGATGTCTTGATTGCGCATTCAGCCGGCAAACCAGGATCAGAACTGCAGAACTCGCGTCAAATCAATTTACTGCACCTTAAAGTCAACGAACTCATACGGGGCTCGGAGCTGGCCAAGGTCAAGATATACAACCTGCAGGGAACCACCGTCTTTTCCACCGAGGCGACGCAGATTGGCGAGGACAAGAGTGGCAACCCGGGGTTCATCTCGGCCAAAAATGGCGAGTCGGTCAGCGAACTGGTTCATCGCGACCAGTTCAGCGCCACTGAAGGCATCCTGAGCGATGTGGACCTGCTCTCAAGCTATATCCCGGTTCGGGGTCAGGATGGCGTTGTTGCCGTCTTCGAGGTCTATCTGGATGTGACGCCTCTGGTCGTGCAAATCGACCGTTCGTTTTGGCGTATCGGAGCGATTGTCTTTGTCGTTCTGGGGCTCCTGTATGTCACGCTTTTGCTGGTGGTTCGCCATGCTCAGGCAGCCTTGAGCGCGCAGGAAGCCTTGCTTGAAGAGGCGAATCGCGAGCTTGACCGGCGCGTCGCTGATCGCACCCAAGCCTTGCTTCAGAGCGAATGTCGCATACAGGAACTGCTCAAGGAGCAGGAGCTCATATTCGACAACGCCCATGCCGGTATCCTGCTCCTGCAGAATCGTCGAATCATCAAAAGCAATCAGCATATTGCAGACATGTTCGGGTTCGCCAGTCCCAGGGACTACGAAGGGTCCAGTACGGAAATTTTCTATCCGGATGCACAGGGGTTCGAGTTGGCCGGGGAAACTGGCTATGGCCAGATGGCAGCGAAGGGCTATGCCCATTTCGAAGTCGAGATGTGCCGCAAGGACGGCGAACGCTTCTGGGTCATACAGTCAGGCCGGCCTCTTGATCCGCATTCCGTCCAGGCCGGGCTGTCCATCTGGGTTTACACGGATGTCACCGAACGGAAGCAGGCTGAACGCGATCTGCGTATCGCTGCGGCGGCCTTCGAGTCCCGGGAAGGCATGATGATTACCGACGCCCGCAACGTAATCCTGCGCGTGAACCGCGCCTTTACCGAGCTTACCGGTTATTCGGTGGAGGAAATAGTCGGGCAAACGCCCAGCATACTCAAGTCGGACCGCAACGATCCCGAGTTCTTCCGTGACATGTGGGAAAGCATCAGCCGGACGGGCGGATGGCAGGGAGAAATCTGGGGAAAGCGAAAAAATGGCGAGCTCTATCCAAACTGGCTCAACATCTCGGCGGTAAAGGACAGGGATGGCGTTGTCACCAACTACATCGGCACCCACTACGACATTTCAGAGCGCAAGAAGGCCGAAGACAAAATCAATGAACTGGCGTTCTTTGACCCCTTGACCCACCTGCCCAACCGCAGGCTGCTGCTGGATCGGCTGAATCAGGCCATGACTGCCGGTCACCGCAACGGAGACTCGGGTGCCGTGCTGCTGATCGATCTTGACCATTTCAAGATGCTCAACGATTCGCTGGGCCATCATCGCGGCGACCTGTTGCTGGCGCATGTGGCGCAGCGACTGGCCAAAAGCATTCGCGAGGGCGATACCGTGGCGCGTCTGGGCGGCGATGAGTTCGTCGTTGTCCTCGGTGGGCTGAGTGCCAGGGCAGAAGAGGCAGCCGGCCAGGTTGAAAATGTGGGGAAGAAGATTCTTCACGCGCTCAACGAGAAATATCTGCTCGGCGATGTCGAACACCACACCACGGCAAGCATAGGGGTGACCTTGTTCCAGGGGCACGGGACATCCATTGATGACCTGTTGAAGCAAGCCGACCTGGCCATGTACAAGTCAAAGGATAGGGGGCGTAACGCGCTCCATTTCTTCGACCAGACCATGCAGGTCGCGGCGACCGAAAGGGCTGCGCTCGAGAAAAGTCTGCGCCGGGCAATCCAGGATGAGCAGTTTGTACTCCACTATCAGGCCCAGGTGGCCAGGGATGGGCGAATCACGGGCGCCGAAGTGCTGATTCGCTGGCAGCATCCCGAGCGCGGCATGGTCTCTCCCGCCGAATTCATTCCGCTGTCGGAGGAGACCGGACTTATCCTGCAACTGGGTCAATGGGTACTTGAAACTGCCTGCGCCCAGCTTGTTGTCTGGGCCGCCAGTGCGCAAACCGAAGCGCTGAGCATCGCCGTGAATGTCAGCGCCCGGCAGTTCCATCAGGCGGATTTCGTCGATCAGGTTCTGACCACACTGGCGCGCACGGGCGCAAACCCGCAGCGTCTGAAGCTGGAGCTGACCGAGAGCCTGCTCGTCTCAAGTGTCGATGAAGTGATCGTCAAGATGAATACCCTGCGGGCCACCGGGGTCAGCTTTTCCCTCGATGATTTCGGGACCGGATATTCCTCGTTGTCTTACCTGAGTCGACTGCCCCTGGACCAACTCAAGATTGACCGCTCTTTCGTGATGAACATCGAATCGAGCGATACCGCCGTAGCCATCTGCGCGGCGACCATCAGCATGGCGCACAACCTCCGGCTCAAGGTGGTTGCCGAAGGAGTCGAGACAGAAGCCCAGCGCTACTTGCTGAATACCGTGCATCAATGCGATTTTCTGCAGGGCTATCTGATCAGCCGTCCGCTGCCGCTTGAGGGTTTTGAGGCACTCGTGATGCAAGGCAAACTGTAAACGCCGTTGTGCAGCACGGACGGATGATGCCTGGTCTCAGCGCAGCTTCAGTTCCTGCAGGATCGTCGTCGAGATTTCCTCAATCGACTTGGTCGACGAATCCAGCCAGCGGATGCCTTCGCGGCGCATCATTTTTTCGGCTTCGGCGATTTCGTAGCGGCAGTTGGCCAGTGAGGCGTATTTGCTGCCGGC
This sequence comes from uncultured beta proteobacterium, assembly GCA_903930395.1. Lineage (GTDB taxonomy): Bacteria > Pseudomonadota > Gammaproteobacteria > Burkholderiales > Rhodocyclaceae > Azonexus. The sequence continues at coordinate 1,345 of CAIYYE010000109.1, read as the reverse complement.
CCGGCGTTCTTCGCGGATCTGCGTGAGGCGTTCGGGCTGGATGGTCAGGCCGAAGAGCTTGGGGCGGTGCTTTTCGAGCGTGCTCGGCAGCCGGCCACGGTCGAAATCTTCCGGGATGAGCGGGAAGTTGGCGGCCTTGAGGCCGAACTGCATGGCCAGGTAGAGCGACGTCGGTGTTTTGCCGCAGCGAGAGACGGCGACCAGGATGACGTCGGCTTCTTCAAGGTCGCGGTCGGTGATGCCGTCATCGTGGGCCAGGGTGTAATTGATCGACTCGATGCGTTTCTTGTACTCAGAGCTTTCGGCCGAGCCATGCGAGCGACCGACCGTGTGGTTCGATTTCTTGCCGAGTTCGGCTTCGAGCGGCGCCAGAAAAGAATCGAAGTAGGACAGGCAGTAGGCATCAGCCTGATGGACGATGCCTGATAGCGCCTGATCGATCAGCGTGGTGAACACAATCGGGCGCATGCCGTCGGATTCGCCCTGGGCGTTGATGCGGGCCACCGCCTCCTGGGCTTTCTCGATATTGTCGAGAAATGGGATGCGGATCTGCTTGAATTCGATGTCCTCGAACTGGGTCATCAGGCTGTGACCGAGGGCTTCGACCGTCAGGCCGGTGCCGTCGGAGACGAAAAAGACGGTGCGTTTGATTATCGTAGGCATCTGGTCATTTTAACCGCTGTTGCGCAGCCCGGAGGCGACGCCGTTGATCGAGAGATGGATGCCGCGGGCTACACGCTCGTCGGTTTCGCCGGCACGGTGACGCTTGAGCAGTTCGACCTGCAGGTGGTTGAGCGGGTCCATATAGGGCGAGCGCAGTTGCAGCGAACGCTTTAGCATGGGGTTGTCGGCGAGGAAATCGTTCTGTTCGAGGATGGCCAGCAGGTGCTTGCGGGTCAGCGCCCATTCCGCCTTGATCTGGCTGAAAATGCGCTGGCGCAGATCGGCATCGACGACCAGTTCGGCATAGCGCGAGGCAATGGCGAGGTCGGTCTTGGCCAGCACCATGTCCATGTTCGAGAGCACGCTCTGGAAGAAGGGCCAGGACTTGACCATCCGGCGCAGCGTCGTCATCCCCGAAGGATTTGCCGCCAGATAGCCGTCCACGGCCGAACCGAAGCCATACCAGCCCGGCAGCATGAGCCGGCATTGCGCCCAGCTGAAGACCCAGGGAATGGCGCGCAGGTCTTCGATGCGCTCGGAGGCCTTGCGCGAGGCGGGGCGGCTGCCGATGTTGAGCAGGGCGATTTCGGAAACGACTGTCGACTGGCGGAAATAGGTGTTGAAGCCCGGCGTTTCATAGACCAGGCCGCGATAGGCGTTGAAGGCGCGCAGCGACAGCTCG
>CAIYYE010000108.1 GCA_903930395.1 uncultured beta proteobacterium | reverse complement strand
TTTGTCCATTACGGGCTGGAAGCCTTGCGCCGGGAACGCGGCGAGGCGATCGTCACCATCGAGGGAGAACGTTTATGAGTCGTACCTTTGGCGCCGTCATCATCGGCGACGAGATTTTGTCGGGCAAGCGGCAGGACAAGCATTTCGCCAAGATTGCTGAACTGCTTGGCGCTCGTGGCCTGCGTCTGAGCTGGGTGGAATACCTGGGCGACGACCGCGAACGGCTGGCCGCCACCTTCCGCCGCACGATGGCAGCGGGCGACGTGGTGTTCTCCTGCGGGGGCATCGGTAACACACCGGATGACCATACCCGGCAGTCCGTGGCGGCAACGCTAGGCGTCGATCTGACTCTGCATCCGGAAGGTTTCGAGGAACTGAAGGTCCGTTTTGCGGGTGAGGAGATCACCGACAAGCGCAAGTTGCTGGTGACCTTCCCGGCTGGCGTGCAGATCATTCCCAATCCCTTTAACCGGATTCCCGGCTTCATGGCGAACGATCACTATTTCGTGCCGGGCTTTCCACAGATGGCGCACCCGATGATCGAATGGGCGCTCGATACCTTCTACAAGGATCAGTTCAAGGCAGTCGGCGGCATGATCGAAAAGGCTTTCCTGCTGACCGGGCCGACTGCCTACGAAAGCGCCCTGCTCGACCTCATGGAGCGCATCGTTGCCGAGTATCCGAGCTTGCGCCTGTTCTCGTTGCCTTCGCTGGTCGGCAAGGAGCGCAAGCATCTCGAACTGGGCGTCGAAGGGGCGCCGGAACTGGTCGATCAGGCGATGGCTGAAATCCGTGTCGAGGTCGAAAAGCGCGGCATCCATTGGGTCTGGCGGCCCTGAGCTTCCTTAAACGCCAGACGTAAAAAAACCCGCGATTTTCGCGGGTTTTTTGTCAGCGCAGGGGCTGGAATTACTTGGCAGCCTTCTTGGCGGCAGCAGCCGTGGCGCTCTTGGCCGGGGCGGCGACCTTGCCGGCAGCAGCCATATTGGCTTCGGCGATGTCGGACAGTTGCTTGGCCATGCCGGTCATGTTGTCGAAAGCCTTGGTCGAGGCGTTCAGCATGGACTGCATGGTGGCGGCAAACACGTCACCACCGACCGGGGCCGAGGTCTTGGCCTTTTCGACGGCGCTGGTGGCGTTCTTGGTGAAGCTGCTGTACTGGGCTTCCATGACCGAAGTAACTTCCTTCTGCATTTCGGCAACCAGTTCGTAGACGCTACGCGAGTAGTCCATCCACTTGGCGGCGTTCGGCTGGGCCAGTTCGGTGTTCAGCTTGGCGACAGCACCGGCGTCCTTGGCGCTCAGCAGTTGCTGGGTACCGGCCATGGTGTTGTTGAAGAACTCGCGGGAAGCGGCCATGTTCAGGGCGGTCAGGCGCTCGACGCCGCTGAAGGCGGTGCGCAGCAGGGTCGTCATGACTTCGGCGTTGGCTTTCTGGGCGGCAGTCAGTTGTTCAAAATTCGGGTTGCTCATTGTTATCTCCTGTGTGTTTTTGCGGTGCGGATGCAACAAAACCCCCGCCGAGGCGGGGGTTCAAAGAGGAATTACTTCTTCTTGGAAGCGGCGGCGGTGGCGCCAACAGCCTTGACCGTAGCGTTGGTCGCGGCAGCGACGTTGGCTTCGGTGATTTCGGCAACCTGCTTGGCAGCCTTGTTCATGTTGTCAAAAGCAGAGGTGGCGGCAGCGATGGCCGACTTGACGGCAGCAACGGCAACATCAGAACCAGCCGGGGCAGACTTGGCAGCCTTGTCGAGCAGGCCGGCAACGGTCTTCTGGAAGTCGCCGAACTGGCCTTCGACCATCTTGGAGAGTTCTTCCTGGGTCTGGGCAGAGATTTCATAGACGGAGCGCGAGTAGGCAACGGCCTTCTCGACATTCGGCTGGGCCAGCGAAGCCTGGATGGACAGGGCTTCCTGGACGTCCTTGGCACCCATCAGGGCCTTGGCGCCGGAAACGGAATCTTCAACCAGCGAACGGGCGGTGTTCAGGTTCAGGGCAGCGATGCGCTCGGCGGAAGCCAGGGCGGTGTTGGCCAGGGAGAGCAGGGAATCGACGGTAGCCTTGTTGGCAGAAGCGAATTGCTCAGGGGTGGTGAAGTTGAAAGCCATGGGTATCTCCAGAATTAAAAGGTTATGCAGAACAGTTTTGAACCGTTGCAGCGCGATCCCATGAGGCGATGTTGCACTGCACCATAGCCTTTATTATAGGGCTGATTGTTGTATTGTCAACATTATTTTTGTGCAGTGCACAAAAATAAATAAGCCCATGAAAATCATGGGCTTGGTTAGGTTTGGGGACTCAGTAAACGCGTGGGTTCCGGCCGGTGGGCAGCGCGCGATGCACTGCTATTGTGCGTTTTGCGATTCGAGCTTGCCGGCACCCTTGAGCTCCAGGCGTTCCCCGCGAGAGGATGCTTTTTCATCGCTCTCCTTGTTCTTGGGCTGGATGACGGCACGGACACGAGCCGGCGCTCCTTTGGGGTCGCGCGCCTGGCCGGCGGTGACCAGGTATTTTTCGCTCACTGCGTCGTACCAGATGTAGTCGCCCCGAACCAGATCCTCACCGTTCTTTACCCAGGCACGATGGAAGAGTTCGAGGATTTCGCTGTTGGTGTTGTATTCGATGCGCTCGCCTTCACCCTCGACGTATTCTTCCTTGCCTTCGCGTTTCTGACGGAAGTGTGCCAGCCCGTTCTTTCCGCTGAAAGCGGTGCCTTTCTGGAAACCGTACTGGTCTTCGGTGATGACGACGCGGTCGGCCTTGAGGCTCATGGTGCCCTTGGTAATCAGGACGTCGCCTTCGAGAATCTGGATTTTCTTCGCATCGTCGATCGAGACACGATTCGCCTCGAGCAGCATCGGCTTGTCGCGGTCGGCCCTTTCGGCGTGGGCGGACAGACTGATCATGAGGCAGAGGGTGAGCGTGGCAAATCGAGTCTTCATGGCGCGGCCCTGGAGCGGATATATGTCCCGCGCGCCTGCGATTGCAGGACGAGGGTCGAGGTGTTGTTGTCAATGTGCAGGCCGACGCCCTTGAGCCACGATTGGCCCTGGGTGATTTCCACCGGACTGCCGGTAAAGGCGAAGCCGGCTTCTGGGCGGGCGGTGAGGTCGGGCATGCGGGCGATCATTTCCTGCCGGTCTGAGGTGGCAGGCCGGGTAATGATGACGTTATCCCAGAGAAAGACGGTTGCGCCCTTTTCGGTGACTTTGGCATGGTCACCGGTGACGATGACTTGCGAGCCGTCGGCCCGGTAGCTCGTCAATACAGGGGATTTGAGTTCCGAGCTGTCGTCGTCTGGGTAGTGCACGAGATGGGGGCCGGTGAGCCGGTACCTGATTTGTCCCTGCGGGTCGAAACGACGCACAATGAAATTCTCGGCGTAGGCATCGGGATCGTGACGGAGTTTGCCGTCATTTCTGGTTTCGCCGCGATCGACGGTACTCTGCAGCCAAAAGCTCAGTCCGGCCAGGACTGCCAGAACAATGACCGGAAAGAAATGGCTGGGCCAGTGCTTCATTGGGCGACGAGATAGGGCGCGAAAGCGGCGTCGAGCTTGCCCTGGGCGGCCAGGATGAATTCGATGGCTTCGCGCACTGCGCCCTTGCCACCACCGGCTTCGGTGACCATGTGGGCGCGCTCCTTGACGATGGGGCGGGCGTTGGCCGGGGCGATGGCGAGCCCGCAACGGCTCATCGCCGGCAGGTCGATCAGGTCGTCACCCATGAAGGCCAGTTCATCCCATTGCAGGCCGAGTTTCTGCAGCAGGTCGGCCGATACGGAACCCTTGTCGCCAACGCCGTGGAAGACGTGCTCGACGCCCAGATCGCGGGCCCGGCAGCTGACCACGTTGGAAGTGCGGCCGGTGATGATGGCGACCTCAAGGCCGGCCCGCCTGAGCAGGACGACGCCGAGGCCGTCCTGGACATTGAAGGTCTTCAGCTCGTGGCCGTCGTCGGTGTAGTGCAGGCCGCCGTCGGTCATCACGCCGTCGATATCGAAAGCGACCAGCTTGATGCGGGCGGCGCGGGTGGTGTTGTCCATCAGATGACCTTGGCGGTGAAGAGATCGTGCATGTTGAGGGCGCCGATCAGGTGATTGTCGGCGTCGACGACGAGCAGGGCGTTGATGCGCAGGCGTTCCATCATTTCGACGGCTTCGACGGCCAGGCGCTCCGGCCCGATGGTGCGCGGCGAGGCATGCATGACCGAGGCGATATCGCCCTGCTGCAAGTTGATGCGTTTTTCAAAGGCGCGGCGCAGGTCGCCGTCGGTGAAGATGCCGAGGACGACATTGGCCGGGTCGGTGATGGCGACCAGGCCGAGGCCGCCGCGCGACATGGCGATGATGGCATCGGTGATCGGTGTGGCGGGGGCGACGGCGGGCACCCTGTCGTCGGCCCGCATGACGTCGCGAACGTGGGTGAGCAGGCGACGGCCGAGCGAACCGCCGGGGTGCGAGCGGGCGAAGTCGTCCGGGCCGAAGCCGCGGGCGTCGAGCAGGGCGACGGCGAGCGCATCGCCGAGGGCCAGGGCGGCCGTCGTGCTGGCAGTTGGCGCCAGATTGTGCGGGCAGGCTTCCTGGGTAACGCCGGCGTCGAGGTGTATATCGGCTTCGCGGGCCAGGGTCGAGGTTGGCGCGCCGGTCATTGAAATGATCTTGGCGCCCTGGCGCTTGAGCGCCGGCAGGATGCTGAGCAGTTCGCCGGATTCGCCGGAGTTGGAAAGGGCGAGCAGGACATCGTCGCGGGTGATCATGCCGAGGTCGCCGTGGCTGGCTTCGGCCGGATGGACGAAATAGGCCGGGGTGCCGGTGCTGGCCATGGTGGCGGCGATCTTGCGGGCGATGTGGCCGGATTTGCCCATGCCGCTGACAATCAGGCGACCGTGGCTGTTGAGGATCAGCTCGACAGCGCGGGAGAAGTCTTCGCCGATGCGGCCTTTGAGCGCATCGACTGCCGCCGCCTCGATGCTCAGGGTCTGACGACCCAGTTCCTGAGCGCGTTCCGGCGAGAAGCGGGCGGTAGATTGGCTTGGGTTCATGGGCTGGCTAAGGTTATGATGGCCGAAGTATACCTGACTTCAGACACGGCCTTGAGCGCACTCTCCCTCGTCCTCCTTTTGCTCGGTGCCTCGGTGATCGCCGTGGTCATCTTCCGTCGTTTCAATTTGCCGCCAGTGCTCGGTTACCTGTTTGTCGGCAGCGTTATCGGGCCGCATGCGCTGAACCTGATGAGCGACGTTTATCGGGCCGAGCATCTTGCCGAATTCGGTGTCGTTTTCCTGATGTTCTCGATCGGCCTCGAGTTTTCGCTGCCCAAACTCTATGCGATGAAGCGTATCGTCTTCGGGCTGGGCATGCTGCAGGTCTTGCTGAGCATGGCCCTGATCGCTGGGCTGGTCATGCTTTTTGGTGTCAGTTGGCAACTCGGTATCGCCCTTGGTGGCGTATTCGCCATGTCGTCGACGGCGGTGCTGACCAAGCTGCTGGTCGAGCGTCAGCAACTGGATTCGGCGCACGGGCGGGAAATCATGGGCGTCCTGCTCTTCCAGGATCTGGCCGTGGTGCCCTTGCTGGTCATCATTCCCTCGCTGACCCAGCCGCCGGAGAAGTTGGCCATGCTGCTCGGCGTGGCGTTGCTCAAGGCCGTCGTCGTGCTCGCCGTGATTCTCGTCTTTGGCCAGCGTCTCATGCGCAAGTGGTTCCACTTTGTGGCGCGGGCCAAATCGTCAGAGGTGTTTGTCCTCAATGTGCTGCTGATTGTTCTCAGCCTGGCCACCATCACCGAACTGGCCGGGCTGTCGCTGGCGCTCGGAGCTTTTGTCGCCGGCATGCTGATTTCGGAAACCGAATACAAGATGCAGGTGGAAGAGGACATCAAGCCCTTCCGCGATGTGCTGATGGGGCTTTTCTTCGTGACCATCGGCGTCAAGCTTGATCTGCACATCCTGGTCGGCCTGTGGTGGCAGGTCTTGCTCGCCTTGCTGGCCCTGCTGCTGATCAAGGCGCTGATTGTCGGCCTCGCCTCGTGGCGTCTCGGGTCGAGTCCGGGCAACGCCATCCGCACTGGCCTCTGGCTTTGTGCCGGCGGTGAATTCGGTTTTGTGCTGCTCGGTGAAATCATTCGCCTGCCGCGAGAAATCCAGCAGGTGTCGCTGACTGTCCTCGTTCTCTCGATGCTCATTGCGCCCTTCATCGTGCAATACAGCGAAAGGATCGTTGTGCGCTTCGTCGCCAGCGAATGGCTGATGCGTTCAATGCAGTTGACGCGTATTGCTGCCCAGTCGATGGGTTCGGAAAAACACGCAATCCTCTGTGGTTTCGGCCGGAACGGGCAGTATCTCGCCCGCTTCCTGAATCAGGAAAATATCAACTATATCGCTCTCGATATCGACCCTGATCGCGTCCGCGAGGCCGCAGCAGGCGGCGAAAACGTCGTCTATGGCGATGTCGGCCGAAAGGAGTCGCTGGTGGCAGCGGGGCTGATGAGGGCCAGCGTCGTCATCGTCACCGTCAGCGACACCCTGTTGGCCGAGAAGGTATTGCACCATGTTCACGAGCTTCGGCCCGATCTGCCGGTGGTCGTTCGCACGGCCGACGAGCGCGACATGGAGCGCCTGTCGCGGGCCGGCGCGGCTGAAGTCGTGCCGGAAGCGCTGGAGGCAGCCCTGATGCTTGCCTCACACGCCTTGGTCCTGGTCGGCGTGCCGATCAATCGCGTCCTCAAGCGCATCCGCCAGACCCGCTCGCAGCGCTACAGCCTGCTGCGCGGCTTCTATCGCGGCATGACCGACCGTGATCACGACGAAGTGGACGATCACCAGCCCCGTCTCCACTCCGTGCTGCTGGCTTCAGGCGCCGCCGGCATCGGTCAAACACTGGATGATCTCAATCTCGACGAACTGGGCTGCGAAGTCAGCGCCGTCCGCCGGCGCGGCATCCGGGCCATGGAGCCGGCGCCGGAAACCCGGCTGGAGGAAGGCGACGTCGTCGTCGTCCTTGGTTTGCCTGAGGCGGTGACCGCCGCCGAGGAACGCTTGCTGCAGAAATGAAAAAGCCCGCCGGAGCGGGCTTCCAGAAGCAAGCGGATATTGACTTACAAGCCCATGCAAACAATATAGCTGGTGGCGTCATCAACATTGGCTCGTGCCAGCGCCACATTGCCGCGCGTGTGGTTGGTGGCAACCACACGCATCGAGCCGGAGTCCGTGTTGCCATCATCCATCGTGGTGTCGAGTTGCTTGGCGAATTTGCCAAGGATGCCTTGCGAGCAGACGACATAAGAGCCTTGAAGAAAGGTCGTGTTGTCGGTGTTCTTGATGAAATGGCCGCTGCCGCTCTCGATGCCGATACGACCACCGTCGGCGTTGGTCGGCCAGTAGGTGTTGTCATTGGCAACGACGGTGCTGCCGCTGGCCAGACCTGCCAACCGTACATGCTGCCAAAAGAGCACAGACTCGTCGGTCAGCGTCGCGCTATTCCAGTTGCCATCGATCACACCGTTACCTTGTGAGCTGGCAGGTGTTGATGCAAGAGTGCTGCCAGTTACATGACTGACCACACCCGCGTCGTCGCCCGGCAAGGCTTTGAATTTGTCCTGAAAACCGTAGATGAACAGCGGGATGTTTCTGAAATCGTTGGCGAAGTTCTTGACCTTCGCACTGTTGATCAGCTCCTGCCCCTTCAGCACGCCACCCAGCAGCAGCCCGATGATGACGAGGACGATGGCGATTTCGACGAGGGTGAAGCCCTTTTGTTGGGAATTCATGGCATGCTCCGTTTGATATTCTGCTTAACCATACGCAAAACTTGTGCCTATGCGGTTAGGCATAGATATGGCAATTTTCGGGCAAAAACAGGGTGTTGGGTGTCGAATTATGGACAGGGTGTCTGATATATGAACAGCGGGATTATCGGTGTAACTGCCCGCCGGCTGGCCGGGTGGCCGCATTTCCTCCTGGCGACCCACTTGTTCATGTTGCACACCCTGGCTTTCGGCGGCTGGCAGATTCCGGCGGTTCGCCTGCTCTGGGTGGTCGCGCTTGGCGTTTTCCTGATCTGGCAACCCTTTGTGACGGGCGAGAAACGGATCGAGTGGCGCCAGGGTGTCGTTCTCTTCGCCCTGGTGCTGGCATCGACCCTGCTGCTCGGTCCGTGGTTGTTGCTGGTCTGGTGCGGGGCGCTGGCGGCCGCCATCGGTGGCCGGGTGCTGGGGACAGAGCGACGCCCGGAGCGCTCGGGCTATCTACTGGCTTTCGGCTATCTGATCTGCATCATCGTGCTCGGCGTTGTCCCGGAGATTTCGCCGGTAGTCGCGCTTGATCCGCTGTTGCGCGGGGTGCTGGCCCGCTTCATGCCCCTGGTGCTGCCTTTCCTGCTGATTTTTCCGGCGCAGGCCCCGCAGCGCAAGTCGCCTCAGGCTTTCGACCTGTTCTATGGCGTCATGGTCTTTCTTATTCTGGCTGTTTTTGTGCTGGGGTCGCTGGCCTACATGCTGGTCGCCGGTGCCGGCTATGTCGAGGCCCTGGTCAAGACCTCGCTGACCGTTGCCGGCGCCTTGCTGGTGGTGGCCTGGGCGTGGAATCCGCATGGTGGGTTCGCCGGCATCGGGGCGGCCATTTCCCGTTCGATGATGTCGCTCGGCATGCCGCTTGAAGATTGGCTGGCCGGGCTGGCCGAGGAAAGCGAGCGTTATGCCGATCCAGCGCTCTTCCTTGATGCGGTCATTTTGCGACTGCAGGAGATTCCCTGGGTGGTCGGCGTTTCCTGGAGTGCGGGTCAGCGTCTGGGCTGCTTCGGGCTGCAGACGGCGTATGCCCACACCTGCGCGGCAAACGATGTGTCGCTTCGGGTCCATTTTCGCCAGGCCCCATCACCGGCCATGGACTGGCATGTCGAGTGGCTGTTGCGACTGGTCGTCGAGTTTTACCTGGTCAAGCTGCAGACCCACCAATTGCAGCGCATGGGCTACGTCCAGGCCATTTACGAGACGGGCGCGCGCGTCACCCATGACGTCAAGAATTTGCTCCAGTCCTTGCAGGCTCTTTGTTACGCCGCGAATCAGCCGGGCGATCCGGCTCAGGTGGCGGCCTTGCTTGGCCGACAGTTGCCGCAGATCACTGATCGACTGAAGTCGACGCTGGATAAACTGCAGTCGCCCCAGCTGGAATACGTCGAGCCGGTTTCTGCCGCCGCCTGGTGGCGTGAGTTCAAGCAGCGCTACGCCCATTTGCCGGTTGCCTGGCAGGGCGAGGCGGGGGCTGGCGAAGCCTTGCCCGGTGCTCTGTTCGACAGTGTGGCCGAGAACCTGCTGCAGAACGCCTTGGCCAAGCGTCAGCGCCAGCCGGGCTTGGCGATCAGCGTGCGTTTTGCCGATGCCAGCCTGACCGTTGCGGACGACGGGTCCGCTATCGCACCATCCTTGTCCTGTGCCTTGTTCCGTGAACCCGTGATGTCCGAGGACGGCCTGGGTATAGGCCTCTATCACGCTGCTCGGCAGGCTGAGGCATCAGGCTATTTGCTGGCACTGTCCGATAATCAGCCGGGAGCCGTCGCGTTTACCCTGGCGCCCCGACCTTAGGACGCTACACGCTCGCCATCGAGCCGATAAACCACGGTATCGCCCTTGCCCTTTAGGTGCAAAACCCTCGGCTCATCGAAAGAAAATCGGTGGAGCAGTCGCTGATAGGTGGTCTCGTCGACGTGGATCATCCCTGGCGTGCCTTCGCTGGTGATTCGGCTGGCCAGATTGACGGTGTCGCCCCAGAGGTCGTAGATGAACTTCTTCTTGCCGACAACGCCGGCCACGACAGGACCGGTACCGATGCCGATGCGCACATCGAGATGCATGTCATTGACCGTGAAGTCGCGGTGCAGCAAATCACGCATGGCGACAGCCAGTTCGGCAATCGATTGCGTGTAGTTGCTTTGCTCGTTATTGAGGCCGCCAGCCACCATGTAGGCGTCACCGATGGTCTTGATCTTCTCGGTGGCATGATGCTCGGCCAGTTCGTCAAAGGATGAAAATATTCGGTTGAGCATGGCAAAAACCTGCTGCGGCGTCATTTTCTCGGCGATCCGGGTGAAATTGACGATGTCGACAAACATCACCGTGACGTCGGCAAAGCCGTCGGCGATGGTCTGGCAGTCATGTTTCAGGCGTTCGGCAATCGGCCCGGGCAGGATGTTGAGGAGCAGTCGCTCGGAGCGCTCCTGCTCGTCCTGGAGCAGCCGGTGGGTGGCCTCCAGGCTGGCCTGTGCCTTGGCTTTTTCCTGGACCGCGTAACGCAGGAGCAGGTAGACGATGCTGGAAATGGCGGCGAAATTGAGCGCAAAGAAGAAGACGCTGGTCCGGATCGATATTTTGGGCGCGTTGCTGGCCAGGGTGTCGGCCAGGAAATAGTCGAAAAATCCGGAAAGTGCGGTCAGGAAGATGTAGGCGATGAACCAGGCCAGCGATTCGCGAACCCCGAAGAACAGCACAGCGCCGATCGGGGCGAGCAAGCCCCAGAGACTGGTGCCGCTAGCCGTGATGAAGTTGCCGATACTCCACTGAACGGCAAACGGGGCGAACAGGAAAAGCGCCAGTTGCGAATAGCGGAAACGGTCGAAATTGCCGCTGCGCAGGTAATAGACGAGATTGCCGACGAGCAGCAATTGAAAAATGAACGGCGCAGTGGCCGAAAACTGGGGCCCCATTTGCCCATACAGGAAGAGCCAAAGCATGGAGCCGGCACAGACGAGGCCGGTGGCAAAGACCAGCAGCGACTTCTTCAGGCGCGTTTCGGCGTCATCTTCGGGGCGGACGCCGCCGGAGCGCAGGGTGGCGAGAAAAGAGGGGCGGTTCACGAATGTGTCTTGGCTACGACAAAGTTATTCGGAACTCAGTGTGGCAGTCGAGGTGCCCCCGGTCAATACGCCGAAAGTCAGAGGTGGCGTCTGCTCTAGGGAAGACGACCGGCTGCGATCAGGCGGTAATAGAAAATGTTTGGCGATAGCCAAGTCACAATGTCATCGAATTCATTGGCTGTTCCTGCAGCCGTCTGGGTATGTGATACGAACAGGCGGTCGACATTGCCGTTGGCTGATTCGTCGAGGCTGCGGGGATGCGCACCGCCATTGGCGCCGCGCGAGAAAATCACGGCGACTGCATTGCTGGCCAGCGTGCTTCCGGCGGCGCAGTTCGCGCTGGCACCGTTGCCTGACATGCCGGTAGCCGAGCTGCAAACGTGCAGATCGGGAGCTGCTTGCTTGTTGAGCCATGCGGCCTTGAGACAGTTTGTCGTCGCAAACATGTGGCCTGCGCAATAGTCAGTGTCACCGTAGGTCGTTATCACATAGCGTATGGGATTGCCCCAGTCATCAAGCGCGTAGCCTTGAGCATTGGTCGGCGCCAGGCCGAGGGTGACGGCCGGCAGAAAGCCATCCCAGGGATTGGTGCAGGTGCCGCCACCCGGCGGCGACTCCAGGCCCGTCTTTCCGGGCGCGGCGGGACAGGGCAGGCGACCATTGGCGGCGGCGAATCCGAGCAGCGCATCGCGGGCGTTGTTGATCCGATGCTGCGTTTCGCTTGTCGCAAGGGTGTTGTGTCGAGCCGAGAGTGCCATCATCAGGCCGCCCGAAACGAGAGAGACGATGACCAGCGAGATGGCGAGTTCAAGCAGGGTAAAGCCCTGCTCGCGGCGCCGACTGCGAGTCCTTGTGGGCATCAGCGGCATGTGCTGTCTATCGTGAGATCGGGGGTGATGCAGACCAGCTGGTCGTTGCCGGTGGCCGTCAGGGTGCGCGCCTGGGCCAGGCCCGGCGAGACAAAGGCGAGGGCATTGCTGTCGTCGAGATAATTGGCGATATTCTGACGGTCGGCGAGGCTTGCTCGTTGCTGCCCCGGCCGGACTTTGCCGGCAAATGCGACGACGGCCGCGTAGCGACGGTTCCCCACGGTGATGCATCGGCTCGTTGCCGTGCAGGGGTCGGGATGGGTCGTCCAGTCATGGCTGGAGTTGGGCGAAAATTCCGGTGCCACGACATAGAAAAACTGGTCTTTCCACTTGTCCCACCAGCC
>CAIYYE010000107.1 GCA_903930395.1 uncultured beta proteobacterium | reverse complement strand
GTGATGAGGCCGGCCAGTCCTTCGGCCACGGCTTCCGGGTGGGCCAGCGCCAGGCGCTTGGGAATGACCTCGCCAAAGACGATTGAAAAGAAGGTGATGACGGTGACCACCGCGCCCAGTGCGACACCGTAGGCAATGCCATCGCCGAGGCCCAGCGTGGCGGCTAGCCAGGCTTGCAGGCGCGGCACCCAGAGCGCCTCGCCATAGACGCCGGAAAGCATTGCCAGCGCCGTAATGCCGAGTTGGGTAGTGGCCAGCAGGCGGCTGGCGTGCTGGCGAAAGCCGAGGACGGCGGCGGCCGCCTGCGAACCCTGTTCGGCGCGCAGGGCCAGATGCGAAATGCGGCTGGCACCAACGGCCATTTCGGCCATGGCGAGCACGCCGCAGCTGAGGATCAAAACCACCAGAATCCAGATTTCCATGAGCGCGTCCTCGTCGATCCGGTTCAACCGCCTGTCTGTTGCCTTACTGCCATGATAACGCCGGCCAAGCCTCGCGGGCCGGCCAAAACACCGGCTATCGGATGAGCACCACCTTCTGATAGAGATCGCCGAAGAAGGTCTCCTTGGCGATGGCAGAAAATGTCGTGCCGGCGGGCAGGTAAGCGGCGATATCCTGCTGCCAGAGGTCGATGGCGAAAGGCTCGAGATACCTGAAAACCAGCCTCATCAAAAAGCGCAGCGGATTGCCCGAAAGCGGCTTGTGATAATCGACGATGACGATCCTGCCGCCCGGTCGCGTGACGCGCAGGGCCTCGGCCAGCGTGGCGCGGCGGACGGCCTCGGGTTGTTCATGGAGCAGGAAGAAAAGCATGACCGCATCAAAACTGGCGTCGGCGAAATGCAGGCGACTGGCATCCTGACAGTGCAGGCGCACGGGGGAGTCTGCCGGCAGCTTGGCCTCAAGGTTGGCGAGCTGGATAGGCGCGACGTCCACGACATCGAGGCTGCCGCCTGGCCCAAGGCGCGCCGCGATGCGTTGCGTGAAATTGCCGTATACGCAGGCGACCTGCAGTACCTTGTTGGCGATGGGATTGCCCAGTTCGGCCAGCGCGAGGTCGCGCAGTCGCCGGAAATTTCCCCAGAGAATGAGATTGACCAGCCATTCGCGCTCAAAGAAGCGGACCGCCTTGGGATGCAGATAAGCCCACCAGTAGTTCTTTTCGAGGTAGTCGGGAATGCCGGGATCGGATGGGCTGCTGGTTGAGGGATTGAGAGGCAAAGGAGGAGCGAGGCTGTTGGCAGTCGGTTTCATCAATGAACTTTCCAGCGCTTCAAGGCCTGGCCGAGATGACGGTCAGGCAAGGCGATGCAATATTGTCGGCAAGCATGTTGCCAAGCTACACCGCAGCGACGAAGAAGACCAGCCTCCCATCTACTTCTGGCAATCAGATCAGAACTGCTTGACCTCGATATTCAGCGTCTGGATACGGTAGGCAATCTGGCGCGGGGTCATGCCGAGGATGCGGGCGGCCTTGGCCTGGACCCAGCCAGCCTGTTCGAGGGCAGCGATGACGCGCTCCTTTTCGGAGAGGTTGGGATCGTCGATGTCGATCTCCGCGCCCCCCGAAGAACCGGGGCTGGCCATCGGGGCGACTGTCCGCAGCGGACGCGGGCTGACCCGTTCGCGGGCGCTCGGGAAGCGGATCAGGTCGACGTCGATGTTGCCGTCCTCGGAGAGCACGGCGGCGCGTTCCAGGCAGTTTTCCAGTTCGCGCACATTGCCCGGCCATTCGTGGCTGGCCAGCCGGCGGTTGGCCATGTCGGTGAGCTTGAGTTTGCGTTTCTGGTCGTTGCCGATCTTGGTCAGCAGGTGGCGGGCGATTTCCGGGATGTCCTCGATACGCTCGCGCAGCGGCGGCAAAAAGAGAGGCATGACGTTTAGGCGGTAAAAAAGGTCTTCGCGGAAATCGCCCATTTCAACGGCGGTTTCGAGGTCGCGGTGGGTCGCCGCGATGATGCGGACATCGACCTTGATGGTCTTGCTGCCGCCGACGCGCTCGAATTCGCCTTCCTGCAGGATGCGCAGCATCTTGGCCTGGAAGGCGGCCGACACTTCGCCGATTTCGTCGAGGAAGAGGGTGCCGCCATGCGCCTGCTCGAAGCGCCCCTTGCGCGACTCGACGGCACCGGTGAAGGCGCCGCGTTCGTGGCCGAAGAGTTCCGATTCGAGCAGGGTTTCGGGCAGCGCGGCGCAGTTGAGCTTGACCAGCGCATTGCGGGCGCGCGGCGAGTTGTAATGGATGGCGTTGGCGATCAGTTCCTTGCCGGTGCCGGTTTCGCCGCGAATGAGTACGGTGGTGTTCCACTTGGCGACCATGCGCGCCTGGTCGAATACCCGACGCATGACGGCCGAGCGCCCGACC
>CAIYYE010000106.1 GCA_903930395.1 uncultured beta proteobacterium | reverse complement strand
CAGCGCGATGGGAATATTGCTGGCGCGGGAGTGCTTATCGCTCTCACGAAATTTCCCGCGCATCGACAGGCTATATCTCGCTTTTGTCGGCATTCTGGCCATCGGTGCCTTGAGCGTACCGCTCAATCTTTACCATTGGGTGGCCGGTTGGGTCACGCTTGTGACTGAACTGGCCACGCTGGGTGCTTTCATCATGGCGCTAATTTTGGCCATCCGTGGCAATCGCTTGCAACTGGCTTTTGCTTTCGCGTTTCTGGTTCATTTTTTGGCGGTTGCGCCGGCGCTTGCCATCAATTTCGGCCTCTTGGCTCCCTCACGCGCCATGCACACGCTTTGGCAATATGAGTTAATCCCGCACATGCTGGTGATTGCGGGCATCTTTCTATTTGAAATACGGCGTGCTCATCTGCTTTGGGTGAGTGAGCAGAACGAAGCCTTGCTGGCCACGCAGGAGGCCAGGACGCTACTTGAAACAAAAGTACAGAAACGTACGCAAGACCTTTTGCTGGCGCAGGCCTCCTTGCAGTCCGCCCTCGATAGCGAACGGAATGCGATGTTCGAGCACCGGCAATTCATGGCCATGGTCTCCCACGAATTCCGCACGCCACTGGCAGTGATTGACGCGACGGCAAACAATCTAACCGAGGCACCACCACTGGACGAAGACGACTTGCAGATGCGCGCAAATCAGGTGCTGCGGGCTACCCGCCGCCTCACAAAGCTGACTGATACCTGCCTTGCCGATGCCCGCCTGCGTGATGATCTTTTTGCCTTGCAGTGGGAAGGCGTGCCGCTGGAAACGCTGGTTCGCGAGGCAGCAGATATTGTCATTTGGTCGACAAAGAATACGCTGGTCACTGATTTCTCCGGTGCGCCTCAGCACTGGCGCTGTGACCCGGCCTTGCTCCGGATTGCCTTGTCCAACCTACTCGACAACGCCGTCAAATATGGCGGCCCGGGAGAGGTCAAGATTTCGGTTTTTGAAGTGGCTGACGCGCTGGTGATTGAAGTCAGCGACCAGGGCAAAGGCATTGCAGAAGCTGACCGTGCCCGGGTTTTTGAACGTTATCAGCGCGGCGAGAACGTGCCCAACGGCAACGGCGGCGGGCTTGGACTGGCCGTCAGCCAGATGATCGCTAAAGCGCATGGTGGCAGTATTGAACTGCTCAATAAGGAAATACCGGGCTGCTTTTTTGCGCTGCGCCTGCCAAGACAAGAAAGTGATGATGTCCAATCCTGAAATAAACATGCACATGCGCTTTCTGGCCGCCACGAGTCTTCTCGTGCTTGGCTTCTCAGCATCTGCTGCGGTCAACGACGTTTTGCCAGCAGATTTTTTCCCACTGGCAACTGGCACGACGACCTTCGCCATCTATGCCTATGACCGCGAATTCAGCGGGCCGTACAGTCGGGGAAGAAAGCAACTTGATGGGGAGTTGTCATCGCAAATTGTTGCCCTCCGTGCCGGACATTTCGTCGACATTGAAGGCATGCCGGTTTCGCTGGTGACGGTTCTGCCCTGGTCGCAAAACACCGTCAACCCGGCCCCTCTGGCGCGTGCCTTGGGTGATGAAGCCCGTGGGCTGGGCGATCTGCGGTTTGGCGCAACCGGCTGGCTATTTGCCAACCGGGAAAGCGGCGAATATCTCGGAATCACTGGTCTGGTATTTGTACCTACCGGCAACTATGACAGCAAGCAAGTGCTGAATGCCGGAGAAAACCGTTACAAACTGACATTGAACGGCGGCTGGATAAAGCCTCTGGGCAACGGTTTCATTTTTGAATTACTCCCCGAAGTGGCCTGGTTTGGCGACAACTCCGACTACGCCGGCGGCCGCACCCTGGCACAGAAGACGGCCTACGCCGTCAGCAGCTACCTGCGCTACCGCGCTAGCCAGAACTGGCAGTTTCACCTCGGTGGACAAGTCAATCGTGGCGGCGAAACCCGGATCAACGCGGTCGATCAAAACAATGCCCCAGACAATTCACGCCTGATGCTGGGCACGACCTTTCTGACGGATGACAAATCGCATCAGTGGATTTTCCGGGTGGGGCGGGATGTTGAGGCCAAAAGTGGCTTCAAGACCGATAGCGAGATCATGCTGCGTTACTTGAAGATGTTTTAGGCTGCTGAGCTGTTCAACGCAGGGCTATCCAGTAACAATTCCACCGGGAATGAGCGTTTCAGTCTTTGATCCGCGTGACCAGGACTTCATCAACCCGGTTTCTTTCCATGTCCATGATTTCGAAGTGCCAGCCGCCCCAGTCGAAGGATTCGGTCTTTTTCGGGATGCGGCCGAGATGCACGACGACGAAGCCGCCGACCGTGTGGAAATTGCCGAGTTCTTCTTCGGGCAGTGTCTTGACGCCGAGAATGTCCTTCATTTCGTCGATCGCCAGCAGCCCGTCGAGCAGCCAGCTGCCATCGGCCCGTTGCAGGGCGAGCGGGGCTTCCGCTGCGCCGGAGAGGACATCGCCGACGACCGTGCCCATGAGGTCGGACAGCGTGACCAGGCCTTCGGTGACGCCGAATTCGTTGGCGACCAGCGCGGTCTGCGTCTGATTGGCCTTGAAGAATTCGAGCAGCCCGATCAGCGACAGGGTGCCGGGGACGTAGTGCGGCGGCGCCGGCGAGAGCTTGCCGAAGTCGAGGCTGCCGCCATTGAGCAGGTCCTGCAGCAACTCACGGCTTTCCACGAAGCCCAGGGCGTTGGCGATGCCGCCCTTGCACACCAGGAACTTCGAGACGACGCGGTTCTGCAGCGTTTTCATGTTGGCTTCGCGGGGCAGGCTGACATCGAGGCAGGCGATGTCGGCAGCCGGCGTCATGATGCCGGCAACCCGCCGGTTGTCGAGGCGAAAGACATTGCCGAGAATCTCGCCCTCGGTCTGGTCGAGATTGCCCTGTTTGCGGCCGGCTTCGATGAGGAAACGGATTTCATCGGCGGCGGTGGCCTCGGCCGAACCCTTGACGGGGAACCAGCCAAGCACCCAGTCGGATGTTTTCGAAACGATCAGCACCAGCGGGTGAGCCAGGCGCAGGAGCAGGGTGATGAGGCCGGCCAGTCCTTCGGCCACGGCTTCCGGGTGGGCCAGCGCCAGGCGCTTGGGAATGACCTCGCCAAAGACGATTGAAAAGAAGGTGATGACGGTGACCACCGCGCCCAGAGCGACGCCGTAGGCAATGCCCTCGCCGAGGCCCAGCGTGGCGGCTAGCCAGGCTTGCAGGCGCGGCACCCAGAGCGCCTCGCCATAGACGCCGGAAAGCATGGCCAGCGCCGTAATGCCGAGTTGGGTAGTGGCCAGCAGGCGGCTGGCGTGCTGGCGAAAGCCGAGGACGGCGGCGGCCGCCTGCGAACCCTGTTCGGCGCGCAGGGCCAGATGCGAAATGCGGCTGGCACCAACGGCCAT
>CAIYYE010000105.1 GCA_903930395.1 uncultured beta proteobacterium | reverse complement strand
ATTCAACGGTGAGATCGACGACCGAGACATCGGAAGTCGGCACCCGGAAGGCCATGCCGGTCAGCTTCTTGTTGAGGCTGGGGATGACCTTGCCGACGGCCTTGGCGGCGCCGGTCGAGGAGGGAATGATGTTTTCCAGGATGCCGCGCCCGCCGCGCCAGTCCTTGCCGGATGGCCCATCGACCGTTTTTTGCGTGGCCGTGGCGGCATGCACGGTGCTCATCAGACCGCGCTTGATGCCGAAGCGGTCGTTGAGCACCTTGGCCACCGGAGCCAGGCCATTGGTCGTGCAGGAAGCTGCCGAAACGATGTCCTCGCCAGCATAGCTGTCGTGATTGACGCCATAGACGAACATCGGCGTGGCATCCTTGGCCGGCGCCGACTGGACCACCTTGCGCGCTCCGGCATGGACGTGCTTGAGGCAGCTGTCGTGGGTCAGGAAGTGCCCGGTCGCCTCGATCACGACATCGGCTTTGACTTCATTCCATTTCAGCGCCTCGGGATGGCGCTCGGCACTGAGGCGAATGCGCCGCCCGTCAACCAACAGATCGTTGCCATCAACCGCCACCTCCCCGGCGAAATTGCCATGTACCGAGTCGTACTTGAGCAGGTAGGCGAGGTAGTCCGGCTCAAGGAGGTCATTGATGGCGACCACCTCGAATTCGGCGAACTCCGCTTCTTTGGCGATGGCCCTGAAAGCCATCCGCCCGATCCGGCCAAAGCCGTTGATTGCCACCCGTATTGGCATGGATTGTCTCCAGATAGTTGTTTGTAATTCGTTATTGGTCGCTAGTCGTTAGCTAACAACTAGCGCCTAGCGACGCGCTACTAAAAGTCTCCGTCGCTGCCGCCGGCGCTGACGATGGTGCGCAAGACCGTCTGCACGAGGTTCTCTGCAGTCAGGCCAAAATGTTCGTAGAGCGCGGGGGCCGGGGCCGAAGCACCGAATTCGTCGATGCCGAGCACGTCGCCATCGAGGCCGACGTATTTGTGCCAGAAATCGGTCTGCCCGGCTTCGATGGCGACGCGGCAGACATCCGGCGGCAGCACCTGCTTCTTCCAGCTGGCCGGCTGACGATCGAAGCGCCGCGTGCAGGGCATCGAGACGACGCGCACGGCATCGCCGCCCGCCTTGAGGATGGCCTGTGCCTGCATGGCGATGGCCACTTCCGAACCGGTGGCGATGATCACGGCCAGCACGGGGCCGTCGGCTTCCGAGAGCACATAGCCGCCCCGACTGGCGCCCTCTACCCGGCTCGCCGCCCCCCCGTATTGCGGCAGGTTCTGACGCGATAGGAAGAGGGCGGAAGGTCCGTCCTGGCGCTCGAGGGCTTCGGCCCAGGCAACGGCTGTTTCCAGCTCGTCGCAGGGTCGCCACAGATCAAGGCCGGGAATGATGCGCAGGCTGCTGGCATGCTCGACCGGCTGATGCGTCGGGCCATCCTCGCCGAGACCGATGGAATCGTGGGTGAGGACATGGACGACACGCTGCTGCATGAGCGCACTCATGCGGATGGCGTTGCGGGCATAGTCGGAAAACACGGCGAAGGTGCCGCCATACGGAATCATCCCGCCGTGCAGCGCGACGCCGTTCATGATCGCCGTCATGCCGAACTCGCGCACCCCGTATGAGATGTAGTTGGCCTGCCGCCCAGCCGCCTCGTGCAGGGCAATGCTGCCCTTGCCGGCGGTCAGGTTGGAGCCGGTCAGGTCGGCCGAACCGCCCAGCAGTTCAGGCACGCGGTCGACAAGCAGATCGAGGCAGTTCTGCGAGGACTTGCGGGTAGCGACGGCGCCTTCCTTGCGGCCGGCGGCGGCGAGCAGGTCATTTTTGATTTCGGGCCAGTTTTCCGGCAGTCCCCCGGCTTGTGTGCGATCGAACTCGGCCGCCAGTTCGGGATACTTTGCCCGATAGTCGGCGAACTTCATGCGCCACTCGGCCTCGGCAGCACCACCGGCGGCGTGGGCATCCCAAGCGGCCCGCAAGCTCTCGGGCACCACGAAGGGTGCATGCGGCCAGCCAAGTGCCGCGCGGGTTGCCGCCGTTTCATCGGTGCCAAGTGGCGCCCCATGCACATCGTGCGAACCGACCTTGTTCGGCGAGCCCCAGCCGATCTGCGTCCGGCAGACGATCAGGGAAGGCCGGCCGGAAACCGATTTTGCTTCACCTATGGCGGCCGAGAGCGCCGCCGAGTCATGGCCGTCAATCGGGCCGATGACATGCCAGCCATAGGCCCGGAAGCGGGCCGGCGTGTCGTCGCGGAACCAGCCGTCGACATGGCCGTCGATGGAAATCCCGTTGTCGTCGTAGAAGCAAGTCAGCTTGTCGAGGCCCCAGACGCCGGCCAGCGAGCAGGCTTCGTGGCTGATACCTTCCATCAGGCAGCCGTCGCCGACGAAGGTCCAGGTGCGATGATCGACGATCTCACAGCCTGGCCGGTTGTAGCGCTGGGCCAGCAGCTTTTCGGCCAGCGCCATGCCGACGGCGTTGGTCAGCCCCTGGCCGAGCGGCCCGGTGGTCGTTTCGACACCCGGCGTGTGGCCGACTTCCGGATGGCCGGCGGTACGGCTGCCGAACTGGCGGAAATTCTTGAGATCGTCGATGTCTAGGTCGTAGCCGCTCAGATGGAGCAGCGCGTAGAGCAGCATCGAGCCGTGGCCATTCGACAGCACGAAGCGGTCACGGTCGGGCCACTGCGGGTTGGCCGGGTTGTGCTTGAGATGGTCACGCCACAGCACTTCGGCAATGTCGGCCATGCCCATCGGCGCGCCGGGGTGGCCGGATTTGGCCTGATTGACGGCGTCGATGGCGAGAAAGCGGACGGCGTTGGCCAGTTCGCGGCGGAAGGTCGTTTCTGTCTGGTTGCGATCCATTTTTCTCTCCATTTTTCCAAATTCAGTTTGCACGTCGCCCTCCCGGCCGCAGCCGGGGTGTGCTTGATCTCGGGTTTCCCGCCTTGGCGGGCGCGACTATGCCGTCAGGCGCGACGCTTTTGATCCATGAGGCGCAGGACCATGGGCGTGAAGATCATCTGCATGGCCAGGCCCATCTTTCCGCCGGGCACAACCAGCGTGTTCGGGCGGGTCAGCATGGCGCCGTGCAGGATGTTGAGCAGGTACTGGAAGTCGATGCCCTTGGGGTTGGCAAAGCGGATGACGACCATGCTCTCGTCAGCCGTCGGAATGTCGCGAGCGATGAAGGGATTGGAGGTATCGACGATGGGCACCCGCTGAAAATTGACGTGCGTCCGCGAGAACTGCGGACAGAGATGGCTGACGTAGTCCGGCATGCGGCGCAGGATGGTGTCGGTCACCGCCTCCTG
This sequence comes from uncultured beta proteobacterium, assembly GCA_903930395.1. Taxonomy (GTDB): domain Bacteria; phylum Pseudomonadota; class Gammaproteobacteria; order Burkholderiales; family Rhodocyclaceae; genus Azonexus. Next base: position 2,763 of record CAIYYE010000105.1, on the reverse strand, counting down.
CGAGTAGCCGCGCATTTTCTGGTCGCGATGCAGCTTCTGTATCCATTCGAGATTGATCGTCGGCACGACCCCGACGCAGAGGTCGACCTGTTTGGCGATGTCGATTTTCTCATCAGCGTAGGCGCCGTGCAGGCCTTCGTAGAACATCAGGTCGGTCGCTGCGGTGATCTCCTGCCAGGGCGTGAAGGTGCCCGGCTCCTGCCCGAAGGGCTCGGCCTCGCCGGCATCGTGCAGGTACTTGCGGACCTTGCCGGCACCGTTTTGGCCGTAGGCGATGAAAAGATCCTGCAGTTCCTCAAGCAGATTGGCGCCGGGGCCGAAATGGCTGAAGTTGAGATTGCCGGCCGCCTCCTGCGCCTTCATTTCGGCCCGCATGGCCATGCGGTCGTAGCGATGGAAGGAATCGCCCTCGACAATCTGCGCCTTCAGCCCTTCGCGCCGAAAAATGTGCTGAAAACTCTGCATTACCGTGCTGGTGCCGGCGCCGGACGAACCGGTGATGGCGATGATGGGGTGTTTGACGGACATGTTCTTCTCCCTGCAGATATGAATTCTTGGGCTCAGGCCTGATCGCGGAAGAGCGAACGCTCCGAGAACAGCGGCGAGACGAAGGGACGATCGGCGCCCGTGTCGTATTCCTGGTGATAGCGCTCCAGTCGCTCGACCTCGTTCTTCGAACCGAGGATGACCGGGACGCGCTGATGCAAGCTGTCCGGCGCCACATCGAGGATACGCTGGCGGCCGGTACTCGCCGCACCGCCAGCCTGCTCGATGAGCATGGCCATCGGATTGGCTTCGTAGAGCAGGCGCAGGCGACCGGGCTTGCTCGGGTCCTTGCTGTCCTTGGGGTACATGAAGATGCCGCCACGGATCAGGATGCGATGCACCTCGGCGACCATCGAGGCGATCCAGCGGGTATTGAAATCCTCACCGCGAACGCCCGTCTTGCCGGCCTTGCATTCGCTGACATAGCGCTGCACCGGCGGCTCCCAGAAGCGTTCGTTCGAGGTATTGATGGCGAATTCGCGCGTATCTTCCGGGACGCGGATATTGGCGTGGGTCAGGATGAAGTTGCCGTTTTCCCTATCCAGCGTGAAGCCGTGCGTGCCGTTGCCGAGGGACAGCACCATCATCGTCGACGGACCGTAAATGGCGTAGCCGGCGGCGACCTGCTGGCGTCCCTCGCGCAGGTAGTCGCCGAGTTCGGCCTCCCCGGCAGCCGGACGGCAAAAGATGGAAAAGATCGTACCAACCGACACATTGACGTCGCTGTTCGAAGAGCCGTCGAGTGGATCGAAAATCAGCACATAACGGCCAAGCGGATATTCGGCCGGGATCGCATACGGCTCGTCCATCTCCTCGGAAGCCATGCCGGCCAGCTGGCCGCCCCACTCGCAGTGGCGCAGGATGGCTTCGTTGGTCAGCACATCGAGCTTCTTCTGCACCTCGCCCTGCACATTGGTACTTTCCAGGGCGCCGTGATTGCCGGTCAGCGCGCCTTTGGCGACCATGGCTGAAATCGTCTTGACGGCGGCAGCGACGTCGATGAGCAAGGCGCCGAGTTCGCCATGACTGGAACGGGTGTTTTCAATGACAAATTTCGAGAGGGTCGTACGGCCGAATTGCATGGTGTCTCCAATCATTCTTGTGTTACCGCATTGGCAGCAAAGATAAGTGACTTCTTAATTAAGTAACAGTCAGAGTTTCTTACCATCAAAGTAAGCCATGGCTTATTAACCGATGACTTATCGGGCCATTCAGAAATCCTGACTGGCCGGGCCCCGGACTGTCGGCTATCGTGGCCCGCATGCACCCACTCAAAGCCCTGATCTTCGACGTAGACGGTACGCTCGCCGACACCGAGCGCGACGGCCATCGCCCCGCCTTTAACGCCGCCTTCGCCGAACATGGCCTGGACTGGGTCTGGGATGAGGCACTGTACGGCCGGCTGCTCGCCATCACCGGCGGCAAGGAACGCATCCGTCACTACGCCGAACACTACGCACCAGAGACTGCGGCCCGCCCCGGATTCGACGCGCTGGTCAAGGCCCTGCATGCGGCCAAGACGGCGCACTACGTCCGCCTCGTCGGGAATGGCCGGCTGAAGCTGCGTCCCGGCATCGCCCGGCTGATCGCCGAGGCCAGACAAGCCGGCATCCGGCTGGCCATTGCCACGACGACCTCACCGGAAAATGTCACGGCCCTGCTTGAGGCCAGCCTGGACCCCGGCGCCAGTAGTTGGTTCGAAGTCATCGGAGCCGGCGACGTGGTCGCTGCCAAGAAGCCGGCACCGGATATCTACATCTGGGTGCTCGAACGGCTCAAGCTACCGGCCAGCACCTGCCTCGCCATCGAAGATTCAGAAAACGGCCTCAGTTCAGCCCGCGCCGCCGGCTTGCGCTGCCTGGTGACGGCCAACGACTACACCTGCGGACAGGACTTTTCCGGGGCATTGGCGGTGCTCGACGATCTCGGCCAGACTTCGCTCGATGAGCTGCTGGGGCGCTAAGCTGATCGGCCCGGCGCAAAGCGCTACACTGCCCGCTCCTGCCCACTTCAATCAATCATGGAAAACCTGCTTTACTGGATCGGCCTCGCCGCCGTTGCTGTCAATGCCCTGACCGGGGTCCTCGACGCCGGGCGCAAGAACATGGATCTGGTCGGCGCCGTCATGGTCGGCAGCGCCACTGCGCTGGGCGGTGGCACGGTGCGCGATGTGCTGCTCGACCGCCCGGTGTTCTGGATCAGCGACCAGACTTACCT
>CAIYYE010000104.1 GCA_903930395.1 uncultured beta proteobacterium | reverse complement strand
CCCATGAACATTGACGGCATCCCCACCCGTACTCTGCGTGCCCATCCGGCACAGCACCTTATTGACATCATCGACCAGACCCGCCTGCCGCATGCCCTGCACTGGGTTCGCGTCACGACGCTGGACGAGGCAGCCCACGCCATCCGCGCCATGCAGGTGCGCGGTGCGCCGCTGATCGGGGCGACAGCGGCCTACGGACTGGCCATCGCGCTCAGCGCGGAAGCCTCCGACCAGCACCTGGCCGAAGCCATCACCGTGCTCGGCGCGACGCGACCGACCGCCGTCAACCTGCACTGGGCACTGGCCCGCATGGCTGGCATCCTCCGGCCCTTGCCAGCCGAGGCACGTTGCGCCGCCGCCTGGACTGAAGCTGCCGCCATCGCCGAGGAAGATGTCGCGCAGAACGCTGCCATCGGCCAGCACGGGCTCAAGCTGTGGAACGAACTGATCGTTGCCGACGGCAAAATACTCAACATCATGACCCACTGCAATGCCGGCTGGCTGGCCACCGTCGATTGGGGTACCGCCCTGTCGCCGGTCTATGCCGCGCACGACGCCGGCATACCGGTGCATGTCTGGGTCTCGGAAACCCGGCCGCGCAACCAGGGCCTGCTCACGGCCTGGGAACTCGAACAACACGGCGTGCCGCATACGCTCATCGCCGACAATGCCGCCGGCCTCCTCATGCGGACCGGCAAAGTCGATGCAGTCATCGTCGGCGCCGACCGCATCGCCGCCAATGGCGATGTCGCCAACAAGGTGGGGACCTATCTCAAGGCCCTGGCTTGTGCCGACAACGGCATTCCCTTCTATGTCGCGGCACCGCGCTCAACCCTCGACTTCGCCTGCGCCGACGGTGCCGACATCCCCATCGAGGAACGCGACGGCGATGAGTTCCGCCTCGTGCATGGCCTCGATAGCCGGGGCGTGCCCTCGGCCCTGCGCCAGTTGCCGACCGGCGAGGATGTCGCCAATCCGGCCTTCGATGTGACGCCGAACTGGCTGGTCAAGGCCATCATCACCGAACGCGGCGTTTGCCCGGCCAGCCGCGACGGCCTGCTGGCGCTCTACCCGGAGGAAAATCATGGCTGACCCGCGCGCTGAACTGATCGCCACCGCCCAGGCCATGCAGCCGGCCGGCCTCAATCGCGGCACCTCGGGCAATGTCAGCGTGCGCCATGGCGCCGGGTTCTACATCACACCGACCGGAATGCCCTACGCCGAGCTGCGCGACGACGATATTCCGCTGATGGCGCTCGATGGTTCGCACATGGGCAGCCGCAAGCCGTCCTCGGAATGGCGCTTTCACCGCGACCTCTACGCCAGCCGGCCGGAAGTCGGCGCCGTGCTGCATGCCCACTCGCCTTTTGCCGTCAGCCTGGCCTGCCTGCGTCTGGACATCCCGCCCTTTCACTACATGATCGCCCGCTTCGGCGGCGACAGCATACGCTGCGCCGACTATGCCATTTTCGGCTCGGAAGCCTTGTCGGCAAATGCCATGACCGCGATGACCGAGCGCCAGGCCTGCCTGCTGGCCAACCACGGCCTGCTCGTCGCCGGCCGCGACCTGGCCGAAGCCTTCGCCCTCGCAGTCGAGCTGGAAGAACTCTGCGAACAATATTGGCGGGCCTGCCAGCTCGGCCAACCGGCGCTGCTGTCGAGCGAAGAAATGGCCGCCGTTCTGGAAAAATTTCAAGGCTACGGCCAACAATGAACCTCAACAACGAACATGACCTCTCGCGCTGGGCACAGAACCATCGCTACAACGCCGGCAACGCCGCGGCCGAACGCGGCACCCGGCTCGTCACCTGGATCACCATCGCCACCATGCTGGTCGAGATCGTCGCCGGCTGGTGGTACAACTCGATGGCCGTCCTCGCCGACGGCTGGCACATGAGTTCGCACGCCCTGGCCATCGGCCTCTCGGCCTTTGCCTACAGCGCCGCCCGCAAATACGCCAGCGACCCGAGCTTTGCCTTCGGCACCTGGAAAATCGAAGTGCTGGCCAGCTACACGAGCGCCCTCTTCCTGCTCGGTGTCGCTGCCGCCATGGTTTTCGGTTCGCTCGAACGACTCTGGGCACCGCAGGAAATCCACTATGCAGAAGCCATCGGCGTCGCCATCCTTGGTCTGGTGATCAACCTTATTTGTGCCCTGATTCTCGGCAAGGCGCACGATCACGGCCACGACCACAGCCACGAACACGGTCAGCCCCATGATCATCACCACGATCTCAACCTCAAGGCCGCCTACATCCACGTCATCACCGATGCCGCCACCTCGGTTCTCGCCATCGTCGCGCTGGCCGGCGGCTGGCTCTACGGCTGGGCCTGGCTTGATCCGGCAGTCGGCATCCTCGGCGCCGGACTGGTCGCCGTGTGGGCCAGGAAGCTGATCCTGCAAAGTGGCCGCGTCCTGCTCGACCGCGAGATGGATCATCCGGTCGTCGATGAAATCCGGGAGGTCATCGTCCAGCTACCAGCTGCCGGCAACACCCAGCTCACCGACCTCCATGTCTGGCGCGTCGGCACCGGCGCCTACGCCTGCGCCCTCAGCCTGCTTACCCACGATCAGACACTGACACCCCTGCAGATCCGCGAGGCGCTGGCCGTCCATGAAGAGATCGTGCATGTGACAGTGGAAATTCATCGCTGCGACGAATGCGCAGCTAGTCGGTAGCTATTAGTCCCTGGCTGTTAGCTAAAATCTAGCGACTAACGACTAACTCATGCCTTTCGCGCTCGACGCGGGCGATATAGCGCTGGATGCGGTTTTCCTCGATGGCAGGCATGTTCTCGAAATGCAGGCCGATCCGCCATTGTTGCAGTCCGTTTCGCCCGAACTGTGAAGTGACATGTCGCACCGTGGCGCTGAAGAAAAGTTCATGCGCGTCTTCCGGCAGGGCGAAATGGCAATTCTCCAGACGCTCTCCGGCCACCAGCGCCTCGGGCAGGGCGGATGCGGTCGTGCCGATGCCGGCCACCGACATGTCGTGCGCCGGCAGATTGAGCAGGCTGCCATCGGCCCTGCGGCCAAAAAACTGCAGCGGCTTGCCGATCGGCGTTTCGATCCGGAAAGTTTCCCGGCGCTGCAGGCGCAGTAGCGCGTCGGGCAAGGCCGCCGCAAACGCCTTGCTGCCCCCGAATATCGTTTCCGTCGCCCGCCCGGTGGAAAACTGCACCTGTATGCCGCCGGGGCGCCCCGAAAACACATGGCGAGCACTTTGCTGAAAACGCTTGTTGATGTCGTCACTGCCGCTGCAGTCGAAAACAAGCACGCCCCGCTCCATCTGAACCGCAAGGAGCGTCGTCAGCATCATCTCCTCCCCGTCATGGAAAGACACCGAAAACTGATCGCTGGTCCGGGTGAATCCAGCGAGCAGGAAAGCGACCGGTCGCGTCCCCCTGATCAGGAATCGCTCTTCGATTTCCGCCTCGGAAAGTTGTGCAATCTGACTCATGCCTGCTCCAGAACACGCAGCAGCGACGAGGTGTCGTCCCGCCCCCAGCCCTGAGCCATCAGGGCATTCAATTGCTGAGCGACGACGGCCGCAAGCGGTGTCGGCACCCCGCTTCGCCGGGCAGCCTCGAGCACCAGTCCGAAATCCTTGTGATGCAGGCGCGCCTCGATGCCGGCCGAAAAGTCACGGCGCACCATGCGCTCGCCCATCACGTCGAGAACGCGCGATGCCGCCGAGCCACCGGCCAGGGCCTGCCTGACCTTGGCACAATCGACGCCGGCGCCGGCAGCCAGGCGCATGGCCTCAGCCGCCGCGTCCCTGGCCGCGACCATGATCATCTGGGTGCTCGCCGTGGCGACCTGGCCGGCGCCGTTCGGGCCGACATGGACGATGCGTTTGCCGAGGCATTCGAGCAACGGCCTGACACGCTCGAGCACAGTCGCATCGCCGCCGGCCATGATAGCCAGGGTAGCGTCGATGGCACCTTGTTCGCCGCCGGAAACCGGGGCATCGATGAAGTGGATTCCCTTTTCCGCCAGCCGGCCGGCAATGCGCCGTGCTGACTCGGGTGCGATGGTCGAACAATCGACCAGTACCGAACCAGGCGCCATGCCGTCGCTCAGGCCATCCTTGCCGAGCGCGACGCCTTCAACATCAGGGCTGGACGTAATGACCGTAAACACCACCTCGCAGCAGCGCCCCAAGTCGGCCGGGCTTGCACAGATGCGGGCCGGCAGATCGACCAGACTTTCCGGACGACGCGCCCAGACGGCCAGTTCGTGACCGGCACGGTGCACATGGAGGGCCATCGGCCGCCCCATCGCCCCGAGACCGATAAAGCCTGTTCTCATGCCTGTCCCGACAAACGTTCGAGCAATTTGAGGACGGCGATCGAGTCTTCCTCGCCCATGCCCGACCCGACCATGGCGTTGAACATCTGCGCCGTCGCCGCCGAACCCGGCAGACAGAGGCCGAGTTCGTGCGCCGTCTGCATGACGATATTGAGGTCCTTTTCGTGCATCCAGCTTTTGAAGCCCGGCTTGAAATTGCGGTCGAGCATGCGCTGGCCGTGGTTTTCGAGAATCTTCGAGTAGGCAAAACCACCGAGCAGTGCTTCGCGCACCTTGCCCTGGTCCACCCCGTTCTTGGCGGCAAAGGCAAAGGCCTCGGCCACCGCCAGCACGCCCATGCCGGTGACGATCTGGTTGGCCGCCTTGGTGACCTGCCCGGCGCCACTGGCACCGACGTGCACAATGTTCTTGCCCATGCATGCGAAGGCCGGCTTCGCCCGGGCAAATGCAGCGTCGGAACCGCCCGCCATGATGGACAGGGTGCCGGCAATGGCGCCCACTTCGCCACCGGAGACCGGCGCATCGACAAAATCGATACCGGCAGCGGCCAGGTCCTCGCCGATTTTCCGCGCTGCCGCCGGGGCGATGGTACTCATG
>CAIYYE010000103.1 GCA_903930395.1 uncultured beta proteobacterium | reverse complement strand
GCGAAACCGACTTCGTCGCCAAGAACGACGAATTCATCGCGCTGGCCAATGGTTCGGCCAAGCTGGTTGCCGACAAGAATCCGGCTGATGTCGCTGCTCTGTCGGCCCTGCCGATGGGCGAAGGCACGGTCGAATCGACCCGTTCCGCGCTGGTTGGCAAGATCGGTGAAAACATGTCGATCCGCCGCTTCGTTCGTTTCGAAGCCACCGGCAAGCTGGTTTCCTACATCCACGGTGGTGCCAAGGTTGGCGTCATGGTTGATCTGGTTGGCGGTGACGAGCAGCTGGGCAAGGATCTGGCGATGCACATCGCTGCCTCCAAGCCGAAGTCGCTCGATGCCTCCGGCGTTTCCGCCGACCTGCTCGACATGGAACGTCGCGTTGCCATCGAAAAGGCCCGTGAAGCCGGCAAGCCGGAAGCCATGCTCGAAAAGATCGCCGAAGGTACCGTCCAGAAGTATCTGAAGGACGTCACACTGCTCGGTCAGGTCTTCGTCAAGGCTGCCGATGGCAAGCAGACCATCGAACAGTTGTTGAAGGCCAAAGGCGCTTCGGTGGCCTCCTTCACGCTGTACATGGTCGGTGAAGGCATCGAGAAGAAGGTCGACGACTTCGCTGCCGAAGTCGCTGCCCAGGCTGCTGCCGCTGCTGCCAAGAAGTAATTGAAAGGAACGCCGATGTCCGTCCCCAAGTACAAGCGAATTCTCCTGAAACTCTCCGGCGAGGCCCTGATGGGCAATGACGCCTACGGCATCAATCCGCAGACCATCGCGGGTATTTGCGGAGAGATCAAGGCGGTCGCCGACATGGGGGTGGAAATCGGCGTCGTGATTGGCGGTGGCAATATCTTCCGCGGCATGGCCGGTACGGCCACCGGGATGGATAGAGCCACGGCCGATTACATGGGCATGCTGGCCACGGTGATGAACGCCATGGCGCTGTCCGATGCCTTCCGCCAGTGTGGCCTCAACGCCCGCGTGCAGTCGGCCCTGAATATCGAGCAGGTTGTCGAGCCCTATATCCGTGGCAAGGCCATCCGCTATCTCGAAGAAGGCAAGATCGTCATCTTCGGTGCCGGCACCGGCAACCCCTTCTTTACCACCGATACCGCTGCAGCCTTGCGCGGCTCGGAAATCGGCGCTGAAATCGTCCTCAAGGCGACCAAGGTCGACGGCATCTACTCGGCCGATCCGAAGAAGGATCCGCTCGCCACGCGCTACGACAAGATCAGCTTCAACGAAGCCATCTCGAAGAATCTGGCGGTCATGGATGCGACCGCTTTCGCGCTCTGCCGCGATCAGAAATTGCCGATCAACGTCTTTTCCATCTTCAAGGCCGGCGCGCTCAAGCGCGTGGTCTGCGGTGAAGATGAAGGTACGCTGGTCTATTGCTGAGGGAGAACAAACGATGATTTCCGAACTCAAGAAAACCGCCGAAGGCAAGATGCAGAAGTCGCTCGAGGCGCTGCGTCTCGACCTGCAGAAAGTGCGCACCGGCCGCGCCCATACCGGCCTGCTCGACCATGTTCAGGTCGATTACTACGGCTCCATGGTGCCGGTTAACCAGGTCGCCAACGTGACTCTGGTCGACGCCCGTACCATCGGCGTCCAGCCTTGGGAAAAGGCAATGCTGCAGAAAGTCGAGAAAGCCATTCGCGATTGCGACCTCGGCCTCAACCCGGCTTCTCAGGGCGATCTCATCCGTGTGCCGATGCCGGCCCTGACCGAAGAGCGTCGCAAGGAAATGATCAAGATCGTCAAGACCGAAGGCGAGGGCGTCAAGGTCGCCATTCGCAACCTGCGTCGCGATGCCATCAGCCATCTCAAGGATGCCCTGAAAAAAGGTGAAATTCCTGAAGATGACGAGCGCAAGGCGCAGGACGACGTCCAGAAGCTGACCGATCGCTATATCGTCGAAGTCGACAAGATGCTCGCCGCGAAAGAGGCCGAGCTCATGCAGGTTTAAGCCGGTTCCGCCCGGAATTTCGGCCGCATGGCCCTCTTTTTCAGTTCGACCCGACAGGTTCCGCCACTAGCGGCCGTTCCCCGGCACGTCGCCGTGATCATGGACGGCAACGGCCGCTGGGCGAAAAAACGTTTTCTGCCCCGCGTCGCAGGCCATGTCAAAGGTGTCGAACTGGTCCGCGAGATGGTTCGCGCCTGCCTCGAACGCGGCGTCCAGTACCTCACCCTGTTTGCCTTCTCGTCTGAAAACTGGCGGCGACCGCAGGAAGAGGTCTCCCTGCTCATGGAACTCTTCGTCAAGGCGCTCGAGCAGGAAGTCGAAAAACTCGACCGCAACGGCGTTCGCCTGCGCGTCATCGGCGACCTGTCACGCTTCGAGCCCCGTCTGCAGGAACTGATCCGGCAGGCCGAAGCCAAGACTGCCGGCAACACCCAGCTCGACCTGACCATTGCGGCCAACTATGGCGGGCGCTGGGACATCATGCAGGCGGTCAGTCGCATGCTGGCGGCCCAGCCTGACAAGCGCGACGGTTGGCAGGATGCCGATCTCGAGCCGCATCTGGCGATGGCGTATGCGCCGGAACCCGATCTCTTCATTCGTACTGGCGGCGAAGAGCGGATCAGCAATTTCCTGCTCTGGCAACTGGCCTATACCGAACTGTATTTCACGCCGACCCTGTGGCCGGATTTCAACACGGCGGAATTCGACAAGGCCATCCTGTCGTTTCAGCAGCGCGAACGGCGCTTCGGCCGGACAAGCGAACAATTGGTGGAAAACCCCAATGCTTAAAACACGCGTCATCACGGCGCTGGTCCTGATGGCGCTGCTGCTGCCCAGTCTCTTTTACTCTTCTCAGGCCGGCTGGGCCTTGCTGGTAGCCGGGTTCATCGGTGTTGCCGCCTGGGAATGGGGAGCCTTGCTCGGCTGGCAGAGTGTTCGCCGTATTGTCCTTGGTATCGTGACAGCCCTGATTTGCATCACCCTTTCTGTGCTTGCACCGGAAGCCATTGGCGCCGCTGAGCTTGCTGCGCCGGCGCAGCCCTGGGTCTTGCTAGCCTATGCCGTGGCCGCCGTTTTCTGGTGCCTGGTCATGCCCTTCTGGCTGAAAAACAAGTGGTCTCTGGGTGGTCTCAGCGGCCTTCTGGTCGGTGCGGTTGTCCTGCTGCCGACCTGGTTGGCCATGGTCCAGTTGCGGATGCTTGGGGCAGGGGCCTTGCTCGGTATTTTTGCGGTTGTCTGGATGGCCGATATCGCTGCCTATTTCTCCGGCAAGGCTTTCGGCAAGCACAAGCTGGCGCCAACCATCAGCCCCGGCAAGACCTGGGAAGGGGCGATCGGGGC
>CAIYYE010000102.1 GCA_903930395.1 uncultured beta proteobacterium | reverse complement strand
TGTGCTGTTTTTGCTGGTAAGCAGCGCATCAACAAAAATGTTTTAGCTGAAAATTATTATCCATGTCCCAGCAGTTTCTCGCTACTTGCATTACTTCTGCCAATACAGCTAACGTTAACGGCCAGTATGCTGTTGCTGTCGAATTGTGCCAGCAGGCAATCAGACTATCTCCTCGGTTGCCCGAAGGTTGGTATAACTTGGGTATTGCCTATCGCGGACTTGGGTGGCACGAACAAGCACTGAGCGCCCTTAAAAAAACGGATACCCTCACTCGTGAGAATCCGGATGCCCAGAATAGCCTTGGCTTGCAACTGTTTCACCTTGGTGCTTTTCGGGATGCTGAGCGTTGTCTAAACAGAGCCATTTTTCTCGCCCCGGGTTTCGCATTTGCACACTCTAATCTGGGGATGTTGCGTGAGAAACAAGGGCGTCTTGTTGATGCGGAAGCATCATTCAAAAAAGCCATCCAGCTACAACCCGATCTCGCTCCGCTTTATGTAAATCTAAGCGGTTTGCAAAACCGTAGGAAGCGGCATGAGCTCGCTGAGCTTACTGCGCGCAGAGCCATTGAACTAGACCCTGCCTCTTTTGAGGCATGGAGTAGCTTGGGCTTGATTCTTGTGGCACAAAAGCAGTATCAGGGTGCAGCGGAGGCTTTTGCCAAGAGTCTAAATTTGGCCCCTCTGGCCGACTTTGTGCTGGGCGATATGATGCATTCCAGAATGCATATTTGTGACTGGCGCGACTTTGATGAAAATTTGGTGAAGCTTGAGCGGCGGCTAGCTGAGAACAGGAAAACTGTTAACCCCTTTTCCGTCTTGGCGCTCACCTCCGATCTGACGGCGCTACGTAAGGCCGCGGAGATTTTTACTTCGACCTTGCATCCGGAGAGTTCTAGCCTGAGTGCTCTCCCCAAGCTTCCGCGCCATGATCGAATCCGTATCGGCTATTACTCCGCCGATTTTCACGAACACGCTACCGCCTATCTGATGGCTGAGTTGTTTGAGTTACATGACAAGAATAAATTTGAACTCGTGGCATTCTCATTTGGGCCGGATATTCGGGATGGTATGCGTCAGCGCGTATCCGCAGCTTTCGATCGCTTTGTCGATGTAAGTCAACAAACAGACCGGGAAGTGGCACTCCTGTCGCGGGAGATCGGAATTGATATTGCGGTTGATTTAAAGGGATATACGCAGGACAGTCGGCCAGGAATTTTTGCCTGTCGCGCAGCCCCCATTCAGGTGAATTACCTGGGCTTCCCCGGTACGATGGGCGCTAATTTCATGGACTACATCATTGCCGACCAGACGCTTATTCCGGCTGAGAGCCAGCCTTTCTACTCGGAAAAAATTGTGTATCTACCCAATAGCTATCAGGTGAATGATGCCAAGCGGCAAATTTCATCCCGGACATTTACGCGTGAAGACTTGGGTTTGCCTGCGGCAGGTTTCATCTTTGCTTGTTTCAATAACAACTACAAAATTACGCCGCAAACCTTTGCTGGCTGGATGCGCATCCTGAATCAAGTCACAGATTCAGTGCTATGGCTCTTTGAGGCCAACGCCGATGCCGTTGAAAATTTGCAAAAATCGGCTGCATCCCAAGGGGTTGATCCCGAACGTCTCATATTTGCCGCGCATTTGCCGCTCTCTGATCATCTGGCTCGTATCGGCATTGCTGACCTGTTTCTGGATACCTTGCCGTACAACGCACATACGACTACGAGCGATGCGCTGTGGGCTGGCTTGCCCGTACTTACATGTGCTGGCGAATCCTTCGCTTCGCGGGTTGCTGCCAGCCTGCTCAATGCAATTGGATTGCCAGAATTTGTCACGACAACGCAGCAAGCTTATGAGGATATGGCGATTGCGTTGGCAAGCAACCCGGAGCAATTGGGGGCTATCAGGAAAAAGCTTAGTCAAAATCGAAACACCCAGCCGCTGTTTGATTCCAAGCTGTTTGCCAGACATATTGAAAAGGCTTTTGTGACCATATACGAGCGCTACCAAGCAGGTATGCAACCCGAGACTATTTGCGTGGAGTCAGGTGAACGGTGTTGAAGTAGTTTCGCCTCTGCGCCCGGTTTGTCGTTTACAACTTAGATCAGCTAAAAAGGATCAGGTTGTCGCGATGAATGAACTCTGGTTCATCCACGTAACCGAGGATGGCCTCGATTTCGGCGGTGGATTTGCGTGTGATCAGACGGGCTTCACCGCTGCCGTAGTTGCACAAGCCACGGGCTATTTCCTTGCCGTCAGGTGAGATGCAGGCAACCGCCGAGCCGCGTTCGAATTCACCCTCGGCGGCGATGACGCCAATCGGGAGCAGGCTTTTCCCGGCTTTCAGTGCGTTGACCGCACCTTCGTCGAGTTGCAGGCGGCCGGCCAGTTGAAGATGGTCGGCCAGCCATTGTTTGCGGGCGGCGAGGGGCTGGGTTTGCGAGACGAGCAGGGTGCCGACGGCTTCGCCGGCAGCCAGGCGGATGATGGGGTCAATCTCGCGGCCGCTGGCGATGGCGGTGTGAGCGCCGCTGCGGGCGGCACGTTTGGCGGCGATGACCTTGGTAATCATGCCACCCGTGCCGATGCGCGTGCCGGCACCGCCGGCCATGGCTTCGAGCGATTCGTCGCCGGCCGTCGCTTCGCTGATCAGCGTGGCGCTTGGGTCTTTGCGCGGGTCGGCGGTGAACAGGCCGATCTGGTCGGTCAGGATGATCAGCGCGTCGGCCTCGATCAGGTTGGCGACGAGGGCGCCGAGCGTGTCGTTGTCGCCGAACTTGATTTCGTCGGTGACGACGGTGTCGTTTTCATTGATGATCGGCACGACGCCGAGTTCAAGCAGGGTGGTCATCGTCGAGCGGGCGTTGAGGTAACGCTTGCGGTCGGCGAGGTCGTCGTGGGTGAGCAGGATCTGCGCGGTATGCAGGCCGTGTTTGGCGAAGGCGCCTTCATAGACCTGGGCGAGGCCCATCTGGCCGACGGCAGCGGCGGCTTGCAGTTCATGCACGCTCTTTGGCCGCTTGGTCCAGCCCAGGCGCTGCATGCCGCAGGCAATGGCGCCGGAGGAGACGAGCACGACTTCCTTGCCCTGTGCGCGCAGCGCGGCGATCTGGCGGGCCCAGTCTTCAATGGCGGCCAGATCAAGGCCGGCGCCATTGTTGGTGACGAGGGCCGAGCCGACTTTGACGACGAGGCGTTTGGCTGAGGCGAGGCGGGTCTTGCTCATCATTCTTCCGTGTCGGTGTCTTCGTCTTCGTCGTCCGGAATTTCGGGCTTGGCCATCTGCTCCAGTGCTTCATGGAGCGCGTAGATGAGAGGCTTGGTGCCTTCGCCGCTGATGGCGGTGATGGGGAAAACCGGGCCGTCGTACTTGGTCGCCTTCTTGTAGGCCTTGAGGAAGTCCTTGACGGTCTTTTCGCGGTCTTCTTCGGGGATCAGGTCGAGTTTGTTGAGGATCAGCCAGCGCGGCTTGTCGGCCAGGGCCGGGTCGTGCTTGATCAGTTCACCGACAATCGCCTTGGCGTCGCGGACCGGGTCGGCATCCGGGTCGATCGGCGCGAT
>CAIYYE010000101.1 GCA_903930395.1 uncultured beta proteobacterium | reverse complement strand
GCCCCAGCATTCGCACCGCGCCAGCGGCCGCGTCGTCGTCGCCCACCTCGGCAACGGTGCCAGCATGGCCGCCATGGTCAACCGCAAGTGCGTCGCCACCACCCTCGGCTTCTCGACCATCGACGGCCTGCTCATGGGCACGCGCTGCGGCAATCTCGATCCGGGCGTCATCCTCCACCTCATGGAAACCAAGGGCCTGTCGGTCAAGGACATGACCCAGATGCTCTACAAGGAATCCGGCCTGCTCGGCGTCTCCGGCATCAGCCAGGACATGCGCACCCTGCTCGCCAGCGACAAGCCGGAAGCCCAGGAAGCCGTCGACCTCTTCTGCTACCGCATCGCCCGCGAACTCGGCTCCCTCGTCGCCGCTTCGGGCGGCATTGATGCCCTGGTGTTCACTGGCGGCATCGGCGAACACGCCGCCGAAATCCGCCGCCGCGTCTGCCTGCTCTCCGAATGGCTGGGCATCCGCCTCAACCCGGAAGCCAACGCCCGCCACGAAATCGTCATCAGCGCCGGCAACAGCAGCGTGGACGTGCTGGTCATCCCGACCAACGAAGAATGGATGATGGCGCACCACGCGCAGACGCTTCTCGCCCTCTGAAAAAATATTTTTTGCCCCGGCCCCGGTCACTGAAAAGTGCCGGGGCTTTGTTTTTTTTGGCTTTTTTGGCACACAGCTCAAGCCAGCCAGGCCGGCCCATAAACACCGTATCTAGTCAAGATATTGCCTTGAGGCACTATATCTAGTAGCTTAGCGACATTCGAAAATTAATAACCCAGAACAATCCGAATTTTGTAGAGGAGCCTTTGATGAGCAAAATCGCTGAGCAGCTGTCGCTGACTGACATTCCCGAAGCACCGCTGTATGCCCCGCTGCCGGAGCAGGAAATTTCCGGAGAAGTGCTCATCGAGAAGTACGCCAAGGGCAAGGAAACCAATGTGCACGACGTGCGTCGTCGCGTCGCCTATGCCCTCGCCCAGGTTGAACAGGAAGCCGACCGTGCCCAGTGGGAAGGCAAGTTCCTGTGGGCGCAGGAAAACGGTTTCATTCCGGCCGGCCGCATCAACTCCGCCGCCGGTACCGACCTCCAGGCCACGCTGATCAACTGTTTCGTGCAGCCGGTCGGCGACTCCATCGTTGAAAACACCGATGGCCGTCCCGGCATCTACACCGCCCTCGCCCAGGCCGCCGAAACGATGCGCCGCGGTGGCGGCGTCGGTTACGACTTCTCGTCCATTCGTCCGCAGGGCGCCCGCGTCAAGGGTACCCAGTCGCGTGCTTCCGGCCCGGTGTCCTACATGCGCGTCTTCGACCGCTCGTGCGAGACCGTCGAATCGGCTGGCGCCCGCCGCGGCGCCCAGATGGGCGTGCTGCGCTGCGACCATCCGGATATCGAAGTCTTCATCCACGCCAAGGACAAGGGCGACCTGACCAATTTCAACATCTCGATTGGCGTCACCGACCCCTTCATGGAAGCCGTTGATGCCGACGGTGACGTCGAGCTCCTCCACCGCGCCGAGCCAAATGCCGAGATGCGCGCCGCTGGCGCCTACCAGCGCGAGGACGGCATGTGGGTGTACCGCAAGCTGCGCGCCCGCGAACTGTGGGACCAGGTCATGAAATCGACCTACGACCACGCCGAGCCGGGCATCCTTTTCCTTGACCGCATGAACAAGGACAACAACCTCAATTACTGCGAAGTGATCGAGGCGACCAATCCCTGCGCCGAACAGCCGCTGCCGCCGTATGGCTGCTGCTGCCTGGGTTCGATCAACCTGACCCTGTACATCAAGGACGCCTTCTCCGATCAGGCCGAATTCGATTT
>CAIYYE010000100.1 GCA_903930395.1 uncultured beta proteobacterium | reverse complement strand
TGGTGGTGGATCGTGCTGCTCGGCATGTGCGTGTGGTGGGGTTTCCGCAAATTCCATTCGCCCGATGAGCATAAGCAGCATCCGCTGTTTATTGCGCTCGGCGGTTTTTCATTTTTGCTGGTGGCCAGTTCGGCGCTTGAAGCCCTGCGCTTCTATTCCCTCAAGGCGGCCTTGCCGCTGGTGCCAGGGGGGGTGCTGGGGGTCGAAGTCGGCCGCGTCCTGGCTACCCAGTTTGGCTATACCGGTTCGACCTTGTTTCTGCTGGCCGTGATGGCTGCAGGCTGGAGCATTTTCTCGGGCATGTCCTGGGTCTGGGCTTTCGAGCAACTCGGTCTGACGCTCGAAGCGCTCGTCGGTTTTTTCTACGGTCGCGTCGATACCTGGCGGGACCGGCAGATTGGCAAGGAAGTCGCGCAGAAGCGCGAGGTTGTCGTCAAGGAAGAAAAGCAGCGCGTCGAATTGCACGACCCGATCATTTTCGAGGCGCCGCCGCCCGAAGTGCCTGTGTCGAAAAAGGCCGAACAGCGCATCGAACGTGAAAAACAGGTGGCGCTTTTCCCCGAGGCCATCTTCGGCGGCCAGTTGCCGCCCCTGCATCTGCTCGACCCGGCACCGCCGGCAACCGAGACGGTCAGCGCCGAAACACTGGAATACACCTCGCGTCTGATCGAGCGCAAGCTGGCTGACTTCGGGGTTCAGGTCAAAGTGCTGGCCGCCATGCCCGGCCCGGTCATTACCCGTTACGAAATCGAGCCGGCGATTGGCGTCAAGGGCGCCCAGATCGTCAATCTGGCCCGCGACCTGGCGCGCGCCCTGGCCATGGTTTCGATCCGTGTCGTCGAAACGGTGCCCGGCAAGTCGTGCATGGCGCTCGAATTGCCCAACCCCAAGCGGCAGATGGTGAAGTTGTCCGAGATCATCTCGAGCAAGCCCTACAACGACATGAGCAGCCCGCTCACCGTCTGCCTCGGCAAGGACATCGGCGGTCTGCCGGTGGTTGCCGACCTGGCCAAGACGCCGCACCTGCTGGTCGCCGGGACGACCGGTTCGGGCAAGTCGGTGGGCGTCAATGCGATGATCCTGTCCATGCTCTACAAGGCCGAGCCGGATCAGGTCCGCCTCATCATGGTCGACCCCAAGATGCTCGAACTGTCGATCTACGAGGGCATCCCGCACCTGCTGGCGCCGGTCGTCACCGACATGAAGCAGGCGGCCAATGCGCTGCACTGGTGCGTCACCGAAATGGAAAAGCGCTACAAGCTGATGTCGGCCATGGGCGTGCGCAATATCGCCGGCCTCAATACCAAGATCCGCGATGCCGAGAAACGCGGCGAACATATCCCGAATCCGCTGACCCTGACGCCGGAAACCCCCGAGCCGCTGAAAACCATGCCTTTCATCGTCGTCATCATCGACGAGCTGGCCGACCTTATGATGGTGGTCGGCAAGAAGGTCGAGGAGCAGATCGCCCGCCTCGCCCAAAAGGCGCGCGCTTCCGGCATCCACCTCGTGCTGGCGACGCAGCGGCCGAGCGTCGATGTCATCACCGGCCTGATCAAGGCCAATATTCCGACCCGCCTCTCCTTCCAGGTTTCGAGCAAGATCGACTCGCGCACCATCCTCGACCAGATGGGTGCCGAAGCGCTGCTCGGCCAGGGCGACATGCTTTATCTGGCGCCGGGCACCGGCTATCCGACCCGTGTCCATGGCGCCTTTGTCTCGGATGACGAAGTGCATCGTGTTGTCGAACATCTGAAAACCACGGGTGCGCCTGAATACATCGAGGACATCCTCAATGGTTCCGGGGGGGATGACGAAGAGGGCGGCGATGCTGGCGAGGGCGGTGGTGATGCCGAGAGCGATCCGCTCTACGATCAGGCCGTCGATATCGTGCTGAAGAACCAGCGCGCCTCCATTTCGCTGGTCCAGCGTCACCTGCGCATCGGTTACAACCGCTCGGCCCGCCTCATCGAGGCGATGGAAAAGGCGGGGTTGGTCTCCGGCATGGATGGCCGCGGCGGTCGCGAAGTGCTCATGAAAAAGCCGGCGGAGTGATTTGGGCCGGTTTTGTCGAGTGTAGTGTTGCATGCTATGAGGCACTTGATAAAACTGATGCATTTGCCCTTGTGGCAAGGCGCAAACCACAGCGATACCGAGGGGTATCGCGAGGATTTGTAACGCCGCCACGGGGGCAAAGGCGCAGTTTTATGTGCCGAATAGCATGCAACACTACACCAGATTTGTTACACCCTGAAACAGCGCGCCACCCCTCAACCCGCTAAGCTTGCCGCATGAACATCGCCCAAAAAATCCTGTTGACCGCAGTCATTGCGGCTTTTCCGCTGCTGGCCCAGGCCGGCGCCATTGATCAGCTGCACGATTTCCTGAAAAGCACGCGCACGCTGAAAGCCGAGTTTGCCCAGATGGTCATCGGCAAGAATGGCCGCAAGCCGCAGCAGTCATCCGGGACCGTGAGCATTTCGCGGCCGGGCAAGCTGCGCTGGGAAATTATCAAACCCTATCCGCAACTGGTCGTTGGCGACGGCGAAAAGATATGGATTCACGATCCGGATCTGCAACAGGTCACCGTCCGCAAGGCTGGACAGGCCATCGGCAGCTCGCCGGCGGCACTCCTCTCGGGTAGCAATGAGCTGGAAAAGAACTTCACGCTCCACGAAGCCGGCGAAGCCGAGGGCATGGCCTGGGTCGAAGCGACGCCCAGGGCTGGCGACAGCGGTTTCGAGAAGGTTCGTCTCGGCTTTGCCGGCAATGACCTGAAAGCCATGGAATTGCACGACAGCTTCGGTCAGACCACGCATATCCGTTTTACCCGGATTGAGCGTAATCCGGCCTTGCCGGCCAGCACCTTCCGATTCACTCCGCCGGTCGGTGTCGATGTGGTGGGTGAATAGGGCCGATCGCCTTTCATTTTTGTCGATAATCTGCACCTCATCGCTGGCTCGACGTTAAACTTCGCAGGTCATTTTTCGTTCCCGGATTTCGCATGAAGATACTTCTGGTTGACGACTCGCGCGCCATCGCCATGGTCATGGGGGCACGGCTCGAGTCTTTTGGGCATGACGTCAAGCACGCGATCAATGGCGAAAGGGGGCTCGAGTTATTTCAGGCTGAGTCGTTCGACCTGATCCTTATGGATATCGAGATGCCGGGCATGAACGGGTTTGAAGTCACCACCCGGATTCGCGCTCTCGAAGGCCTTGAGGCATGGGCCTGGACGCCGATCATCTTTGTCACGGCGACGGATACCGACACCAATCTGGTGACCGCCATCGAGGCCGGTGGCGATGACTTCATTTCCAAATCCGTGCCGGAAAATGTCCTCCAGGCCAAGATGAAGGCGATGTCACGGATCGCCGCAATGCGCACGCGGCTCTACATGGCCAACCGCAAGCTCAAGGAACAGGCCAGCCGCGACGGCTTGACCGGCTTGCTCAATCGTCGCGCCATGGATATGCAGGTGGATATCGATTGGGAAAATTCAACGCGATCATCCCGCCCCTTCAGTTTGTTGATGGTCGATGTCGATAACTTCAAAAAATTCAACGACCACTATGGTCACCAGACGGGGGATGACTGTCTGAGGTCGGTCGCCACCTGCCTTGAGGAGTGTATCCAGCGGATCAATACCGACCGGGTTGCCCAGGGGGCTTTTGTCGCCCGCTACGGCGGAGAGGAGTTCGCCGTGGTTATTCCCGATGCAGAGCCCGGTGTACACGCTGGTGTTGCGGCCAGTCTCGTTGAATCGGTTCATGCGATGGGGATTCCCCATGAATTGAATGCAAATTACGGCGTGGTCACGATTTCTCTCGGGGCTGCCTGCGCCGATCCGGCGCTTGGCGAAATCAAGCCGCTTTTCCGGCTGGCCGACCAACTGCTCTACAAGG
>CAIYYE010000099.1 GCA_903930395.1 uncultured beta proteobacterium | reverse complement strand
TGCCCAGCGCCAGATAACGCTGCTGGCCAAGGGGAATACCCCCCCACAAATCGCCGCCACCCGGCAACAAAACAATCCGGACAAAACCCGGTGCTATCACTGCCGCCAGCCAGTCGCCCCGCTGCAGAACACACCAGCAGACCTCTGCCGACAAGGCCGGATTAAGCGGCAAGCCGTCGGCCAAGGCGACACAACGCTGCGCCAGAAGCGCACTCGGATCGCTTTGCCAGGAACCCGGCGCCGTCGTTTCGCTCAAGACATTTCCTTTTCTGAAACCAGGATCGAACGATTTTCGCCGCTCTCTGGCCGTCCGGCAAGCCAACTTTGCCGGGCCACCCAGGCCTGACCGAGGGCCAATCCACCATCGTTGGCAGGCACCTGCCGCGCCTCGAGCAAGTCAACACTGGCCGCCTCCAGATGCCTGCGTAGTGCGGCCATCAGTACAGCATTCAGTGCGCAGCCGCCACCGACGGCGATTTTTGCCCGGCCGCCAGCCGCCCCCGCTGCCTTGGTCGCAAGCACGGCCCACTCGGCCAGACCAGCGGCCACCGTGGCATGGAAAAGGGCAGCGCCATGGGCCGCATCCTGACAGCCCATCAGGGCATTCAAGATAGGCGAGAAATCGAGTACCGCGCCCTTTTCCAGCAAGGCATAGCCACCGGGCAGCGCCTCAACCTCGCCATGTTTGGTCGCCAGCCCTTCCAGTTCCATCGCCGCCTGTCCTTCGTAATGCATCAGGTCGCGCACCCCGAGCAGGCCCGCCGCAGCGTCGAACCAGCGGCCGAGGCTGGTCGTCGGCGGACAACGCAGTTGGCGGGCGAGCATGGTGAGTAGCGGACCAGGATCACGCGTCGGGTAATGCTGCTTGATCCAGCCGCCAACGCGGTAGCCGAGGCCAGCACCGTGCAGGGCGGCAACCGCCATGCGCCACGGCTCCTTCGCCGCCCGGTCGCCACCCGGCATGGCCAGCGGAGCGAGATGGCCGAGACGTTGGCAGCTTGCGCCATCGAGACGCAACAATTCGCCCCCCCAGGCTGCACCGTCCGGACCGAGACCGACACCATCGAGCGCCAGTCCGATTATCGGCTCGTTGATGCCATATTCGGCGCAGATAGCCGCAATATGCGCATGATGGTGGCCAATAGGCATCGCCGGGATGCCGAGTCTTTCGGCCAATCGAACTGCGAACTGCGTAGACGGAAAGTCGGGGTGCAGGTCGTGGGCGATCAGTTCTGGCCGGACATCGAGAATAGCCAGCAGATGACTCACAGTTTCTTCGAGAAAGCCGATGGTCGCGGCATTGTCGAGACTGCCAATATGCTGCGACAAAAAGGCTTCACGACCCTTCATGAGGCAAATCGTGTTCTTGAGGTAGCCGCCCAGCGCCAGCACGTTCGGACCTTCGCCGGCCAGCCGGATCGGCACTGGCACGTAGCCACGGGCACGACGGATAAAAGCCGGGCCGGCACGAAGCACGGAATCATCGCAACGGATCACGATACCGCGGTCGTGCACCAGGAAGGCATCGGCAATTCCGGACAGGCGCTCCAGCGCTTCGTCATTACCGATGACCAGCGGCTCTCCCTGCGGGTTAGCGCTGGTCATGACCAGCAGCAGCTCACTTGGCGAACCTAGCCAGTTGGTGCCGTGCGGACGGCCAGCCGCCTCATGCCAGAGCAGCAGGTGAAGCGGGGTGGATGGCAGCATGGCGCCAAACCAGGCGAGGCCGGGAGCGATGCCCTTCAATTCGGCTTCAGCCTTGGGACAAAGCACGACAGGCGCCGCAACACTGTGCAGCAAAGCCGATTCGTCCGGCCCGATACGCGCAAACCCGGCCAGCGAGGCAACGTTCAACCCCATCACGGCGAAGGGCTTCTCCTCGCGTTGCTTGCGCTCACGCAGTTCTGCCACGGCTCCGGCATTACGCGCATCGCAGGCGAGATGAAAGCCACCCAGCCCCTTGATGGCGACAATTTTGCCAGCACGCAGCAGGCGCAGGGTTTCAGCAAGAGGGTCACCGGCCAGTGGCTCACCGTCGGCCGCCAGCAGGCTGAGTTGCGGGCCGCAATCGGGGCAAGCGGTTGTTTCGGCATGAAAACGGCGATCGGCCGGCGCAGCATATTCGGCGGCACAGGGCGCACACAGCGGAAAAGCGGCCAGGCTGGTTTGTGATCGATCGTAGGGAATGCCGCGGCTGACCGTGTAACGCGGACCACAGTGGGTGCAGGTCGTAAAGGCGTAGCGCCAGCGGCGGCTGGCCGGATCACAGAGATCGGCGAGGCAGTCGGGACAGATCGCGGCATCGGGGCCGATGGCAGTTTTTACCTCGCCGGCAGCGCTGTCGAGAATGTGGAATCCATCACCCTTCACCTCAGCCGCTTCGTCTTCGATCCCGTCGATACGCGCCAGTCGCGGCGCCGCCAGCGGCAAACGCCTGATAAATTCCGGCCATTCTTTTCCACTGAGCGCCACGAGCACACCAGCGCCGTCGTTGCGCACCCAGCCGCTCAGCCCCAGTTCGCTGGCCAGCCGCCAGACGCAAGGGCGAAAGCCGACGCCTTGGACCAAGCCGCGAATGCGGAGCAGGCGCCCGGTCATCGACAGCCTACTTGGCCGCCAACTGGCGTTCCAGGTCGGCGACGCGGCGCTTCAAGGCATCAACCGATTCGGAACGCTTGCCGCGCTGCGCCTCCAGCCCGGACAGAACCCAGTCCAGCCAGGCGCTCAGGCCGTCACCGCTGCTGGCCGAGACACGGAAAATGCTGAGGTCCGGATTGACCCGGCGGGCATTGGCTTCGGCCAGGTCGGCGTCGAACTCAAGATAGGGGAGCAGGTCGCACTTGTTGAGCAGCATGATATCGGCCGCCGCAAACATGTCCGGGTATTTGAGCGGCTTGTCCTCGCCTTCGGTGACCGAGAGGATGACTACCTTATGGTGCTCCCCCAGATCGAAGGCAGCCGGACAGACGAGATTGCCGACGTTCTCGATGAGGAACAGCGATTCGTCCACCGGCTGCAGGCGCTGCATGGCGTGGCCCAGCATATGGCCATCAAGATGGCAGCCCTTGCCAGTATTGATCTGGAGGGC
>CAIYYE010000098.1 GCA_903930395.1 uncultured beta proteobacterium | reverse complement strand
CCTGATCGACCTCGACCGCGACATCTGGGGCTATATCTCCCTCGGTTTCTTCAAGCAGAAGGTCAAGGCCGGCGAAATCGGCTCCTCGACCATGCCGCACAAGGTCAACCCGATCGATTTCGAAAACTCTGAAGGCAATCTCGGCCTGGCCAACGCCGTCCTCAAGCACCTCGCCGAAAAGCTGCCGATCTCGCGCTGGCAGCGTGACCTGACCGACTCCACCGTGCTTCGCAACATGGGCGTCGGCCTCGGTTACTCGCTGCTCGCCTACGATTCGCTGCTCAAGGGTTTGAACAAGCTGGAGGTCAATGCGCACGTGATGCAGGCCGACCTCGACGCCAACTGGGAACTGCTCGCCGAGCCGATCCAGACCGTCATGCGCCGCTACGCCGTGCCGAACGCCTACGAAAAGCTCAAGGAACTGACCCGCGGCACCCGCGTCTCGCGCGACGGCATGCAGGAGTTCGTTGCGACGCTGGAAATCCCGGAAGCCGCCAAGGCCGAGCTGCTCAAGCTGACGCCCTGGGATTACACCGGCAAGGCAGCCGAACTGGCCAGGCGCATCTAAATGCAGTGCAGCCAGTGCGGCCAGGAAGTCCCGGCCGATGCCATCTACTGTCCGCACTGCACCGGCGAGCGCAAGACGACCGACCGTCAGGTCATCAACGGTGGTATCCGGGGCGGGCTGATCGGCCTGGCCGTTGGTCTGCTGCCCAGTCTCTTGCTGCTCTATTTTTTTGGCGCCGAGCGCGGCATCAAGGCCATTGCCTTCATCGTGCCGGCCGTCAGCTTTACGACCGGGCTGATCGTCGGCCTGGTCAAAGCCAAACGGGAATGGAAATAAATGTCCTTTGCTGAAAATCTGAAGAAACTACCGGGAATTTCCCATCTTGCTGCCATCAACCTGCTCGATGCTGAGGGCAATGTCGTCGCCGCCATCGAAAACAAGGCGGGCAGCCAGGGGTCGCTGGCGGTGTACAACCACCTGGCGCAAACCTATGGCTCAATCAACATCGAGGCGGCCAGAAAAGGCATGGAAATCTTTGCCGAGCACACAGAAGATGAGCGCGCCAATCCGGGCAAGCATCCCAATATCGCCCGTCTGGTCGCTATCGAGCAGGGCGCCCCGGCCCTGCGCGTCAAGCACGTTTTTGCCGTCTGACGGGGTTTCTCGCAAGGCGTTCGCCGCAGCCTGAAATGCCCGGGCCGAGGTGCGTTATTTGTCATATAAGCTGGCTATAATGTTGCTGGAATAAATCGGATGCGGCGCTCGTATACCCAGTCGCAGCGTCTGTTTCCCCAAACCCCAACGGAGATTTCACAATGAAGACCAAGTTTCTGCTCGCCCTGATTGCCACCACCCTGGTTGCCGGTACCGCTGTCGCCCAGGTCAAGGTTGAAGATGCCATCAAGTTCCGCCAGTCCGGCTATGCTTTTATGGCCTGGAACATGGGTCGCATCAAGGCCAATCTTGAAGGCAGCTACAACAAGGACGAGGTCATCAAGGCCGCCAACGCCATTCAGGCCATCGCCAATTCAGGCATGGGCGCGCTCTACGTGCCGGGTAGCGACAAAGGTACCGGCTGGGAAGCAACCCGCGCCAAGCCGGCCATCTTTACCGACAAGGAAAAGGTCGGCAAGGTAGCCATGGCTTTCAACAAGGAAGCCAACGAAATGGCCAAGGTTGCCGCGACCGGTGATGAAGCTGCCGTCGAGGTGCAGTTCGGCAAGTTGGGTGGCACCTGCAAGGGCTGCCACGACGACTTCAAGGCCAAGAAATAATCCGGATTTTTGACAATAAGGACAGGCACCTGCGGGTGCCTGTTTTTTTACCAAGCAAGGTCTGACCATGAACAGCCAACGCATTCGCCTCTGGGATCTGCCCACCCGCCTGTTTCACTGGCTGCTCGTCCTGGCCGTCATCGCCGCCGTGGTCAGCGGCCAGGTGGGCGGCAGTCTGATCGATCTGCACGGCAAGATCGGCCTGGCGATTGTCGGCCTGATCGCCTTTCGCATTGTCTGGGGCTTCGCCGGATCGACCTACGCGCGCTTTTCCCAATTCT
>CAIYYE010000097.1 GCA_903930395.1 uncultured beta proteobacterium | reverse complement strand
GCGGCATCATGGGTAACTTCCTGTTCGGCTGCATGCTCGGCTCGACCGGCGTCATCGGCACCATCCTCGGCCTGCCGCTCGATATCCGGCACATCGCCTTCGCCTCGGCCAATCTCGGCTACGCGCTCGTCGGTTTCCAGTTCGAGTTGCCGCTCAAGGCCATTGCCTGGGCCGCCTTCGGCATCGCGGCCATCGGCTTCACCAACCTCAGCGTCAGCTTTGCGCTGGCCTTGCGCACCGCCCTGCGCGCCCGCGGCATTCATTTCGAGCATTGGGGACCACTGCTCCGTGTTCTGGCGCACCGAATCCTGCATCAGCCGCGCAGTTTCCTGTTGCCGCCGCGCCAAATCCCTGCCGACGCGTAAAATCATGGCGTGATCATTTACCGCCTGCCACTCCTGCTCTTGCTTGCCGTCACCACACCGCTGCTGGCCGGCGAGCTGTCCGTCGAGGCGCCGGACGACATCGCCAAAATACTGGCCCCCTGGTTGCCCGAAGAAGGCGGCAACCAGCAACGCCTGCAGGGACAACTCGCTGAAATCCTGGCGACAGAAGGCTATTTCGCCCCGGATTTCCAGTTCGCCGAAGTCGATGGCGGCCTCACCCTGCGCATCGATCCCGGTCCGCGAACGACCATCACCAGTGTCGATGTCACGGTGGCGGGGACGCTCGAAGCAACAAGCCGGTCGGCCCTGATCGCCGGCTGGCGCCTGCCGGTCGGCCAGCCTTTCCGCCAGGACGACTGGAATGATGCCAAGCAGCAGATTCTCGCCGACCTGCTGGCGGTCGAATACGCCGACGCAAAATTGCTCGACAGCACAGCCAGCATCGACACTGAAAGCCACAGCGCGGCGCTGCAGGCCCATTACGACGCCGGCCCGCGCTACCGCTTCGGCCCGATTCGCGTCGACGGCCTGCAAAACTACCCGCCCGACCTCATCGAACGCTACAACCGCAGCGTCAAGGCCGGTCAACCTTATCGCGAGGATCGCCTGAGCGCCCTGCAAGGCACGCTGCAAGCGACACCTTATTTTTCATCGGTGCAGACCACGCTCGACCGCGAAGCGGCTGAAATCCAGGCCGATGGCACGGCCGTCGTCCCCGTCCTCGTCCGCGTTCGCGAGCGTTCGCCCCACCGCGTTTCCTTCGGGGCGGGGGCCAGTTCCAATACGGGCGCCCGCGTCGAAGTGAACTACCACACGCCCAACCTCTTCAATCACGCCTGGTCGCTCGACAGCGGCCTGCGCCTCGAACAGAAGCGGCAGACCGCCTACGCCGACGTCTTTCTGCCCCCGGATGGCCGGGCCCGCCGCAACAGCGTCGGCGTCATGGCCGAAGCCGCCGACATCCAGGGCCTGCGCACCGAGCGCTATGCCTTCGGCGCCCAGACCGTCCAGCAACGCGGCATTGTCGAACAGCGGCTGTCGCTAAACTGGGAAGATGAACGCCGGCAGACCGACAGCACCCCACCGACCAGCAGCCGGGCGCTGGTGCCGAACGGCGTATGGACCTGGCGCCGCGTCGACAACCTGCTCGACCCGCGTGACGGCTCGGTGGTCCAGGTGCAGATCGGCGGTGGCGCCAAGGCTGCGCTCTCGGACCAGAATTTCGTCCGCCTGCATGCCCGCTTCCAGCATTACATCCCGCTCGGTCGCGTCGATACCCTGAGTCTGCGCGGCGAGATCGGCACCACCTTCGCCGACTCGCGCCAGCGCATCCCGCAGGACTACCTGTTCCGTACCGGCGGTGCCGGCTCGGTACGCGGCTACGCCTACCAGAGCCTGGGCATTCGCGAGGGCAGCGCCATCGTCGGCGGCCGCTACCTCGCCATCGCCAGTGCAGAAGCCACGCACTGGCTTGACGAGAGCTGGGGCATCGCCGCCTTCATTGATGCCGGCGATGCGGTCGACTCCTGGCAGGACGTCCGCCTCGCCATCGGCTACGGCCTGGGCGCCCGCTGGCGCAGCCCGGCCGGGCCGATCGGCGTCGACCTCGCCTACGGTGAGCGCAACAAGGAAGTGCACCTGCATTTCTCGCTGGCCATTCCGTTCTGACATGCGCCGCCTCGCCCCCTTCGCCCTCCTCGCCAGCACTGCCGCCCTTGCCGGCCTCGTCTGGCTGACGACCAGCGAAAGCGGCCTGCACACTGCGGCTCGCCTGGCTGAAGGCGCCAGCGGTGGACAACTGCATATAGAACCCGCCAGCGGCCGACTGCTGGGTAACATGGAAATCGGCCAACTGCGCTGGCAAGGGGCCGACCTGCAAGTCGAGGCCAGTCAAATCCACCTCGACTGGTCGCCCTCGGCCTTGCTCCAGGGCAGGCTGGATATGGCCGAACTGCGCATCGCCAACCTGCACATCACCAGCAACGCGAACAGCCCGCCCTCGCCGGCACCGACCGACCTGCGACTGCCGGTCGCGGTCAATATCCAGAAAATCGCCGTTGGGACACTGCGCCATGGCGATGCGTTCACCGCCACCG
>CAIYYE010000096.1 GCA_903930395.1 uncultured beta proteobacterium | reverse complement strand
CACCGCCATCGGCGGCGGCAAGGCGGGTAGCGACCCGTTTGCCCCGGCCGGCGCGGCCGAGGTGCGCAAGGCCACGCTGACGCTCAACCTGACACCGCGCAGCGAGCGCTCGGGGATCAGCAAGCAATTCATCGAAGGCCAGTTGCGCGATGCGCTGACGACGATACCCGGTGTCCAGGTCAAGGTCGGCCTGGCCTCGGGCAACGCCAAGTACGTTCTTGTCCTGGCCAGCGAAAACGGCCCCCTGCTGGCCGACCACGCCCGCCTGGTCGAACGCGACCTGCGCACCATTCCCGGTGTCGGCAACATCACCACGACAGCCAGCCTGGTCCGGCCGGAACTGGTCATTCGCCCCGATTTTTCGCGCATGGCCGATCTCGGCGTCACCTCGGCGGCGATTGCCGAAACGCTGCGCATCGCGACAGCCGGCGATTACGATCAGGGCCTGGCCAAACTCAATCTCGCCCAGCGTCAGGTGCCCATCGTCGTCAAGCTGCCGCCCGCCGCGCGGACTGACCTCGCCCTGCTCGAACGCCTGACCGTGCCGGGCAAGCATGGTCCGGTGATGCTGTCCAATGTGGCCACGGTCAGCATCGGCGGCGGTCCGGCCGAAATCGACCGCTACGACCGCCTGCGCAACATCAATTTCGAGATCGAGCTGAACGGCGAGCAACTCGGCGAAGTCGAGTCCAGGGCGCTGAGCCTGCCCAGCCTGTCGCAACTGCCGCCCGGCATCATCCAGACCACGGTCGGCGATGCCGAGGCGATGGGCGAACTGTTTGCCAGCTTTGCGCTGGCCATGGCGACCGGCGTGCTCTGCATCTACATCGTGCTGGTTTTGCTCTTCAAGGATTTCGTCCAGCCGGTGACCATCCTGGCAGCACTCGTGCTGTCCGTGCCCGGCGCTTTCCTGGCCCTGTTCGTCACCCACACGGCGCTCTCGATGCCGTCGATGATCGGCCTCATCATGCTCATGGGCATTGCCACCAAGAACTCCATCCTGCTCATCGACTATGTTGTGCTGGCCCGTCGCGAGCACGGCCTGAATCGCTGGGATGCCCTGATCGATGCCTGCCGAAAACGGGCCCGGCCCATCGTCATGACCACCGTCGCAATGGGCGCCGGCATGATGCCCATCGCGCTCGGCATCGGCACCGACCCCAGCTTCCGGGCACCGATGGCCATCGTTGTCATCGGCGGTCTGATCACCTCGACTTTCCTCAGCCTGCTCGTCATTCCCGTCGTTTTTACTTATGTCGACGACCTGATCGGGCTGGTTCGGGCGCGTCTCGGATTGAAACCACACTGAGACCGGCTGTCTAATCACTATCCTGTTTCAAGGAATGACCCCATGCAAGCCAAACGTTTCCTGCTGCTGACCCTGGCCGCGACATCGGTGCTGATGAGCGCCTGTGTCGTGACGCCCGTCGCGCCTTATTACGACCAGCCGGTCCGCCTGCCGCCACCGCCGATGCGCCAGGAATATCCGGGTTATGCGCCGGCCCCCGACTATGTCTGGGTCTCCGGTTACTGGGGTTGGGGCGGTGCGCGCTACGAATGGATGCCGGGCCGCTGGGAAGCACCGCGCCATGGCCACATCTGGGTGCCGCATCGTTGGGAACGCAATGGCGATCACTGGCGCCAGTCCGGCGGCCGCTGGGAACAGGATTCCCGAGCGAGGCCGGCGCCGGCTCCCCGCATCGAGGTGCAGAGCATGCCCCGTCCGGAGCCCCGCCGCGAGTGGCGCGAGGAACACCGCTACGAGCAGCCGCGCTTCGACCAGCGTCAGGCTGCTCCCCGTGTCGAGCGCGACAGCGGGCGTCCGCTTGAGCTTGCGCCGTCACCCCGGCATGAACGTGGCAATGCGCCGCGCCAGGAGTTTCGCCCGGCGCCAGCCCCGGCCGCGGCACCGGCTGCCGCCCCGGCGCAGGTTCAGCGCGATGATCGTTCGCGTGGCGACGGCAAGGGGGATGGTCGTTCCAAGCGTCACGACCGCGATAACGAACGACAGGGTGGACGATGAGGTCTGCTCCGGCCGGCCCGCTTTCGTCTCAGGGTTCGCCGGGCTTTTCGGGCTGGCGGCCGAAGCTCAGGGTGTAGAAGATGTCCAGCGCGTTGTCACTGCCGGCCCGGCCGATGACGGCGATTTGCCGCGTCAGTTTGACAGTCAGCTTGACGACACCTTCCGCCCGGCCCAGGGTCTGCTCGTAGGAAAGCAGGGCGTTTGACGACAGACGCTTGCCGACGCTGAGAATCTGCTGACCCGTGCTGGCTGATGTATCCACATTGTTGCCGCCGGCCACCCGGCTGCTCGGCTGGCGT
>CAIYYE010000095.1 GCA_903930395.1 uncultured beta proteobacterium | reverse complement strand
CCCCCTGGAACATGCCGCCATCGATCATCGTGCTGCTGATGCCGGGATTGAGCACGGCCATCAGATTGAGTGCTTGCACGACGTCCGGGCAGTTGTGGCAGGACAGGGAAATGAAGGTCTCGAAATGGAAAGTGCCGGGCAGCGCCTTGATCTGCTCGATCACCTCGGCATCGACCTTGGGCGGATGACCTCCGGTCTGCAACAGGGCAAGGACGAGCGAGGTGAATTCATGCCCCATCGGGATGCCGGCAAAGGTGATGCGCGGCGTTTCGCCGGGCCGGCCGATGGCAAAGGAGGGGCGCAGGGTAGCCGTACCATCCTCGCGCAGGCTGACTTTGGAAGAAAGCTCGGCGATATCTATCAGCAGGCCGCGCATTTCCTGCGCCTTGGCGCTGTCGTCGAATGAGGCGACGAGTTCGATCGGCCGCTGCAGTTTTTCGAGGTAGGCCGCGAGCTGGGTCTTGATGTTGTTGTCGAGCATGGTTTTTCCAGTTGCGAGTTGCTAGACATTAGTCGCTAGTCACGAGCAGGCAGCGCTGGCAACTAACGACTAATAACTAAAAACTAATCAGATCTTGCCAACGAGGTCGAGCGACGGTGCCAGGGTGGCTTCGCCTTCCTTCCACTTGGCCGGGCAGACTTCATTCGGGTGGCTGGCAACGTACTGGGCGGCCTTCAGCTTGCGCAGGGTTTCGGAAACGTCACGGGCGATGGCGTTGTCGTGAACTTCCAGCGTCTTGATGATGCCGTCGGGGTTGATCACGAAGGTGCCACGCAGGGCCAGGCCGGCTTCGTCAATATGCACGTCGAAAGCACGGGTCAGTTGATGCGTCGGGTCGCCGACCAGGGGGAACTGGGCCTTGCTGACGGCCGGCGAGGTTTCATGCCAGACCTTGTGCGAGAAATGCGTGTCGGTGGTGACGATGTAGACCTCGGCGCCAGCCTTCTGGAATTCGCCGTAGTTGTTGGCGGCATCCTCGATTTCGGTCGGGCAGTTGAAGGTGAAGGCGGCCGGCATGAAGATCACGACGGACCACTTGCCCTTCAGATTGGCTTCGGTGACTTCGACGAACTTGCCATTGTGGAAAGCCTGGGCCTTGAACGGTTGAACCTGGGTGTTGATGAGCGACATGTGTTTCTCCTGAGTGGGTTGAGTGATGGGCACGGATCGAATGGTAGGCAGGCGATGAAAAACGATCCAATTGATTGTCTGCATTCCCGTGATAGCTTTTGTATATCATTCAAATGACATATTTCGGGACGCATCTAGTGAAAAAGAACTAGTTCACTACGACTTTGGTGTTAGTCCGGACCACTCCTTGGGAGTGGATTTGATGCGCATCAAATTCATACCCCGGTGCTATCGGGAACACTGCCGTCCACGGTCACATTGGGTTACCGAAGGATTAGGAGGTTGGGCCGGATGAATATTTCCAGCGCCATTATGTACATCGCTCCAGAGCGCATCTACGAGGCATGTGAGGCACTTCTCCGGATGTCCGGCGTGGAAATCCATGCACGGAGTGCGGAGGGCAAGGTGGTCGTCACTCTGGAGGATGACGACACGAATTCGGCTGCCGATAAATACGTAGCCCTGCATGGTGTACCCGGCGTCGCATCGGTGGCCATGGTTTACCAATATAGCGACGACGAATCAGTAGATACCGAGGAGGTAAAGGCGTGAAGCTCAATCGACGGGATTTCATCAAGGCCAATGCGGCAGCAGCGGCCATGTCAGCAGCAGGATTGTCGGCGTCCGGTACGGCCGTGGCGCAGGGCAAGGATGATATTCGCTGGGACAAGGCAGCCTGCCGCTTCTGCGGCACTGGTTGCGGGGTTCTGGTCGGGACGCAGGAAGGACGCGTCGTGGCGACGCAGGGCGACCCGGATGCACCGGTCAATCGCGGCCTGAATTGCATCAAGGGCTATTTCCTGTCCAAGATCATGTACGGTGCCGATCGCCTGAA
Source organism: uncultured beta proteobacterium (assembly GCA_903930395.1). Classification (GTDB taxonomy): domain Bacteria; phylum Pseudomonadota; class Gammaproteobacteria; order Burkholderiales; family Rhodocyclaceae; genus Azonexus. The sequence goes on along the minus strand of CAIYYE010000095.1, from coordinate 897 downwards.
AACGCCGTTGCTGCGCATGAAGGACGGCAAGTACGACAAGAATGGCGACTTCGCCCCGATTTCCTGGAAGCAGGCTTTCGACATCATGGAAGAAAAGGCCAAGGCCACGCTCAAGGCCAAGGGGCCGAACGGTCTGGCCATGTTCGGCTCGGGCCAGTGGACGGTGTGGGAAGGTTACGCCGCCGCCAAGCTCATGAAGGCTGGCTTCCGCACCAACAATCTTGACCCCAATGCCCGCCACTGCATGGCTTCGGCTGTCGCCGGCTTCATGCGTACTTTCGGTATCGACGAGCCGATGGGTTGCTACGACGACATCGAACACGCCGACGCCTTCGTGCTGTGGGGCTCGAACATGGCCGAGATGCACCCGATCCTGTGGACGCGCATCACCGACCGCAAGCTCTCGAACAAGGGGGTCAAGGTCGCCGTGTTGTCGACCTTCGAGCACCGCTCCTACGAGCTGGCCGACATCCCGATGATCTTCACGCCGCAGACGGATCTGGCGATCCTGAACTATGTCGCCAATTACATCATCCAGAACGGCAAGGTGAATCAGGCGTTTGTCGACAAGCACGTCAATTTCAAGAAGAGCGTGACCGACATCGGCTACGGCCTGCGTCCGACCCATGCACTCGAAAAGGATACCGGCAACAACGGCTATCCGGGCGCCGACGGCAAGCCGAAGGGCGATACCGGCAAGTCCGAGGCGATCAGCTTCGACGATTACAAGAAATTCGTTTCCGAATACACCGCCGAGTCTGTCTCCAAGCTCTCCGGCGTTTCGGTGAAGGACCTCAAGGCGCTGGCCGAGTTGTACGCCGACCCGAAGATCAAGGTCACCTCGTTCTGGACCATGGGCTTCAACCAGCATACCCGCGGTACCTGGGCGAACAACAT
>CAIYYE010000094.1 GCA_903930395.1 uncultured beta proteobacterium | reverse complement strand
GCTGTCCCGGTTCCACGTCGTCGTCGCGACGGGCGATCACCTCGGCGGCGGTCAACGGGCGATAGCTTTCCTCCGGCGCTGAGAAGGCGCGCGTCAGTTCAGCCTTCAGCCGATTGAACGCTTCCGCCTCGGCCCGCTCCTTGTCGCGCCGGATCAGGTCGCGGACGTATTCGCTGATGTTCTCGTAGGACCCGTTCTCACCCACGTTCGAGGCCACAAACTCGCTCAGCGCGCCGCTGATGCGGACCGTCATCGTTGTGGTCTGGGACATGGCGGCCTCCGGTTTACGTCTTCAAGATAAGCAAAAATGAAGACGGACGCAAGTTTGTCAGTCTTTAGACGTCGAAGCGGTTTGGTCGGGAAGCTCCCAGCTGTCGCTCGCGGCATCGTTTTCAGGCGGCAGCCTTCTAACAGGTTCGCAGCTGGAACCATCGGCTGGCAAGTCCTGCCGCACTGTTCCGTGCATTGCATTCGAATTGACAAACTTCGCTGCAAGATGCTCCATGGGGCCAGAGCTGCCCCCGATGCGAACATCCATGACTGGAGCACTGCAATATGTCCTTTCGACCGCCGGAAACCTATGAAGAACTGATCCGGCTGATCCATGATCGGTATGATGACATGTCGAAGTCCTACCAGAAAATCGCTCTCTATTTGACGCAGAACCCAAACGATGTCGCGGTGCTGTCCGTCAATGCAATTGGCCAAAAGTGCGGGATCCACGCCTCCAGCTTCGTGCGCTACGCACAATCGCTGGGGTACAAGGGCTTCAAGGAGCTTCAGGGCGTATTCCAGCGGCGCCTTTCGACAGCGGCACCGGGGTTTGATGCGCGGGTCAAGGCGCTTGAGGCGGAACTGGGTGGAGCGCGCGAAGGCGACCTTGGTCTGCTACGCGATCTGGTCGCGCGTGATGTGGCGTCCTTTCAGGAGCTGTTGGCCAGTATTGATCCTGCCGCGATGGCGACCGCCGCTGGCTTGATGGAAGAAGCGGACACAGTCTATCTGATCGGCCAGTTGCGGTCAGCCCCGGTGGTAGACCTGCTTCGCTATGTTCTGACAATGCTGGGCAAGCGCACGGTGCTACTGGATGCAAGCGGTGGGCTTGCCACTCACATGGCAAAGGTCGCGCGGCCGACAGACGTATTATTCGTGGTGTCGTTCCGCTTTTACGCAACTGAAGTTGTAAACGTGGCCGAGGAAACGGCGGCGCGGGGCGTGCCTATCATTGCCCTGACCGACAGCACTCTGTCGCCTTATGCAAAACTTGCGCGGATCTTGTTTGCTGTGCCGGAACACGAATACACATTCTCTCGCAGCCTGGCTGCTCCGATGTGTCTGGCGCAAGCGCTTAGCGTCGCGTTGGCGGCACGTCTGCAAAAGAATACTGACGCGCCGCGTATCCCGGTGGTCACAGCGTCATAGGCCCCTTCGGCACGGGCATGCCTTCTGCCACCGCGCCCCAGACCGACTGGTCAAAGTTGACGATGGCACCGGTCATCAACCCGGCATCGTCCGAGACAAGGAAGTTCACCGCCCTTGCGGCCTCGTTTGGATCGACCAGCCGTCCGAAGGGCAGGGCGGCAGCAGCCTTGGCTTCCCAATCAGGATCACCTCCGTCTGCTTGAATCTCACGCTCGTGGTCAGAGGCCATCCACCCGACATTCAGCTGGTTCACCCGGATGCGGTTGGCCATGACTGAGAACGCGGTATTTGCGGTCAGAGTGGTCAGCGCGCCTTTGCTGGCGCAATAGGCGTTGATGAAGGGTTGCCCGGCCAGGGCCGAGATCGAGCCGATGTTGCAGATCGCGCCCTCGATGCCTTTGGCGATCATTAGCCGGATAGCTTCCTGCATCAG
>CAIYYE010000093.1 GCA_903930395.1 uncultured beta proteobacterium | reverse complement strand
GCTAGGACGAATTGGCCTCTGGTTCGGTTTCCGGAGTTCCCGGCGAGGCAGCGTTCCAGCGGGTTGCTGCCTGAGCCGGCCAAGACCGGCCCTGTATTTTTCCTACGCCGCCAGCACAGCCCCCGGCCCGCTCTGTTTCGCCCACGGTGCCGGCTTGCGGACGGCGGTCCACACCGGGCTTTCCATGGTCAGCGCCAGTTGGCGGGCGAGTTCGAGCATGCCGTCGTAGCCGGCGTAGCCGAATTCACGTTCCTGGTTGATGTCGAGGAAGGGAATGCGCGCCTTGAGCGCCGTGTAGAGATTGCGGCCACCGGCGATCAGGATGTCGGCCTTGTACTCGTGATAGGTCGATAACAGCGCCTTCGGGCTACCGTCGTCGATCATCTTGGTATCCTCGCCCATCAGTTCGCGGATACGCGCCTTGTCTTCCTCCGTCGATTTCTTGGTGCCGGTGGCGACCACCTTGAGCCCCAGATCCTGCAGCGCCGAAACGATGGACCACGACTTGACGCCGCCGGTATAGAGCAGGACGCGCTTGTCCTTGAGACGTCCGCGCCACGGTTCGAGCGCGGCATGCGCCTTGGCCTCCTCGCGGGCAATGACCACCTCCGTACGGGCGATCAGGTCCGGGTCGCCTATCATCCGGGCAAAATCGCGCAGGGCATTGGAGACATCCTGCACGCCGTAGAAACTGCCTTCAAAGAAGGGAATGCCAAAACTATCCTGCATCTTGCGCGCGACATTGAGCAGCGCCTTGGCGCAGACCACCATGTTCACTTTGGCGCGGTGCATGGTCTGCACCTCATGGAAGCGCGAATCGCCCGAGAGCGTGCAGAGTATGCGCAGGCCGAGTTCGTCGAAGAGCGGCGCGACATGCCAGAACTCGCCGGCTATGTTGTATTCGCCGATCAGGTTCACATCGTAGGTCGGCAGGCCATCGGCACGGGGCTTGGCCGGTTCCGGCTCGGCTGTGCCGATGACGTACTTGAACATGGCCTCGCCGGCCAGGCGGTTGCCGAGATTCTTGGTACCGTAGAAACCCGCTGCATCGACCGGCACGGTCGGTACGCCCCAGCGCTCGGTCGCCGCCTTGCAGACGGCGCCGACATCGTCGCCGACCAGCGCCGTGACGCAGGTGTTGTAGATGAAGACCGCCTTGGGCGAATAGCTGTCGATGGCCTGCTTGATGGCATGGAACAGCCGCTTCTCGCCGCGCCCCATGACCACATCGGTTTCCGACAAGTCGGTGGTCATGCCGATCTTGTACAGGGTGACACCGGAAGAGCGCGTTCCCCGGTTATCCCAGGACGATCCGGCGCAGGCGATCGGGCCGTGCACAATGTGGGCCACATCGGCAATCGGCAACAACGCGATCTGAGCGCCGTCGAAAGAGCAGCCGCCCGCCGTGGCACCCGGCTTGGGCTTGGCGCAACCGGATTTTTCCTTGGTGTTGTGGGTACAGGCTGGCTCGTCGAGGAGGGCCTGTATTTCGCTGGCTTTCATGCTGTTCTCCAGAGGTTTGGAGAGTAATCAGCAAGATGGGTGCCACCTTTAACTTGTTGTTTTATATAAACAACGGAAAAATCCGGATTGTCGGTTTCGTGACAATGGCTGCCTTTCCCCGCGACTACTGCGCCGGAACGGGAGCAGGAACGGCGACGGGCGCCTCGACCACCACCGGCGCCGCCACTTTCTTGTGGCCGGCATCGGGATGCCAGCCGAGGACGGCGAGCATGACCATGAAGCCGACTACGTAGGCGACGGCAACGTGCCAGCCATGCTTGAGCCACTGGACGGCCGACTTCGCCTCCGGGTACATGTTGGAAAGCGCCACGCCTGCTGACGAGCCGAACCACAGCATCGAACCACCGAAGCCGACGGCATAGGCCAGGAAGCCCCAGTCGAAGCCACCCTGCCGCAGCGCCAGCGCAGTTAGCGGGATGTTGTCGAAGACGGCGGAGACGAAGCCCAGCGCAAAGGCCGACTGCCACGAAGCCGGTGGCAAGGCTTCAACCGGCATCATCGAGGCGCAGAGCACCAGCGAGAGCAGGAAGATCGAACCCTTGACGGTTTCCG
>CAIYYE010000092.1 GCA_903930395.1 uncultured beta proteobacterium | reverse complement strand
TGGCCCTCGGTCAGGCCTGGGTGGCCCGGCAAAGTTGGCTTGCCGGACGGCCAGAGAGCGGCGAAAATCGTTTGATCCTGGTTTCAGAAAAGGAAATGTCTTGAGCGAAACGACGGCGCCGGGTTCCTGGCAAATCGACCCGAGCGCGCTTCTGGCGCAGCGTTGTGTCGCCTTGGCCGACGGCTTGCCGCTTAATCCGGCATTGTCGGCAGAAGTCTGCAGGTGTGTTCGGCAGCGGGGCGACTGGCTGGCGGCAGTGATAGCACCGGGTTTTGTCCGGATTGTTTTGTTGCCGGGTGGCGGCGATTTGTGGGGGGGTATTCCCCTTGGCCAGCAGCGTTATCTGGCGCTGGGCAATATGGACTGGCGGTTTGTCGCAGCGCACGACCCGGTGCTCGGCGACTATCAATATATTGATCTGGCCGAATCTGTCGCCGGGGTCGCCGGCATGTCGGCGGCACGTCATCTGGCCAGCGATGCGCGCATTGCCCTGGGCCTCGCGCCTGCAGCCGCGCCGCCGGGCAATGAAGTGCCCAGGCCAGTCAGTCGGCGTGGTTTCCTGCGCGCCCTGAGTGGCCGGCGCTGATCCGTATTTATCGAGTGAGAGGCGATCATGTGTCTGGCAATACCTGCCCAAGTCGTTGAGTTGCGCGATGGCGACAATGCGCTGGTCGATCTGGCCGGCGTCAGGAAGGAGATCTCGCTGGCACTGGTCGAGGGTGTGGTGGTGGGCGACTATGTGATCGTCCATGTCGGCTATGCGTTAAACAAGCTCGATCCCGAAGAGGCCGCCAGGACCCTCAAGCTGTTTGCCGACATTGGCGAACTGTCCGCGGGCGACGACCCCATTTTCCACTGATGAAATACATCGACGAATTTCGCGACGGCGAACTCGCCAGGGGCTTGGCCCAGGCTATCCACCGAGAGGCAGATCCGGCGCGCAGCTATCATTTCATGGAGTTTTGCGGCGGGCATACCCACGCCATTTCGCGCTACGGTGTTTCCGACCTGCTGCCGGTCAATGTCCGGATGGTTCATGGTCCTGGTTGCCCCGTCTGCGTCCTGCCCATCGGTCGTATCGATCAAGCCATCGGCCTGGTGCTGGAGCAGGGCGTCACGCTGTGTACCTACGGCGATTGCCTGCGTGTGCCGGCGTCCGATGGCCTCTCGCTGCTCAGGGCCAAGGCTCGCGGCGGCGACGTCCGCATGGTTTATTCGAGCGCCGATGCCGTGACCCTGGCGCAAAAAAATCCGGACAAACAGGTCGTTTTCTTCGCCATCGGGTTTGAAACGACGACGCCACCGACGGCCGTGGCGATCAGGCAGGCTGCCGCGCTCGGCCTGAAGAATTTCTCAGTGCTCTGTTGTCATGTACTGACGCCGCCGGCCATCACCAGCATTCTCGAATCACCGGAGGTGCGCCAGTGGGGGACCGTGCAGATCGACGGCTTCATCGGCCCGGCGCATGTGTCGACCATCATCGGCAGTCGGCCCTACGAGTTCTTCGCCGAGAAATACCGCAAGCCGGTGGTTATAGCTGGCTTCGAGCCGCTCGACGTGATGCAGGCGATCAGGATGCTGGTTCGCCAGGTCAACGAAAACCGGGGCGAGGTTGAAAATGAGTTTTCGCGGGCTGTCTCCCGCGATGGCAACAAGAAGGCGCAGCAACTGGTCGCCGATGTGTTCGAGATGCGGGAAAGTTTCGAGTGGCGTGGTTTGGGCGAACTTTCCGACTCGGCACTGAGAATTAAAGGCCAGTTCACCGAATTTGATGCCGAGGCGCGCTATTCGCTCGACTACCGCTCGGTGCCCGATCATCCGGCTTGCGAGTGCGGTGCAGTCCTGCGCGGCGTCAAGCGGCCACAGGAGTGCAAGATTTTCGGCACGGTATGCACGCCGGAAAATCCGGTTGGCTCGTGCATGGTCAGTTCCGAAGGGGCCTGCGCCGCTCACTATACGTATGGACGCTACAAGGATGTCTGACATTCGCAAAGCCTACGTCCGTCCGCTCGATATCAAGCACGGCCGCGTCGACATGGCGCACGGCGCAGGCGGACGGGCGATGGCGCAACTGATCGAGGAACTGTTTGCGAAGTATCTCGGCAACGAATATCTGGCGCAGGGCGACGATGGGGCGTTGTTGCCACCGCCCGGCGAAGGTCGCCTGGTCATGGCAACGGATGCGCATGTCGTCTCGCCGCTGTTCTTTCCCGGCGGCGACATCGGTAGCCTGTCGGTGCATGGCACGATCAACGACGTGGCCGTGATGGGGGCAAAGCCATTGTATCTATCGGCGGCTTTCATCGTCGAAGAGGGGTTCAAACTCGCCGATCTGGCGCGTATCGTGCAAAGTATGGCGGCGGCGTCGTTGGCCGCCGGGGTGCCGGTCGTGACGGGCGATACCAAGGTCGTCGAACGTGGCAAGGGCGACGG